>JABDPQ010000404.1 GCA_013042695.1 Desulfobacterales bacterium
GTATACACTGGCTCATCTTTTACTGAAAGGGCAAGGAGGGGTGAGGCGAGATGTTGGCTCAGCCATCGGCTGGTTTGAGCGTTCAGCGGGCACTGGACATAAAGACGCCCCATTTGATCTGGCGTTACTCTATTTAAATGGATCCCTTATTCCAAAAGACAATCGCAAAGCACTTTACTGGCTGCATCAGGCAGCTGATGCTGGAAATTCTGAAGCACACTATTATCTGGCACAAATATATAAAGCAAGTGATGTCGAACAAGCCGTTATCTGGCTCAAACAAGCGGCAGAAGCCGGACATCAGATGGCCAGCAAGGATCTCAAAGCCTGGTGTGAAGATATGCCGATCGCCTGCGAGGGCAGTAGCTCAAGCGATAACTAACTGTCTGCTTCCCACTCAAGTGGGCGCCAGTTTTATAGATACTAATGTTTTCTGATCTCTCCGAATATTTTCGGGTGGACATTTGACTCCCTGAAAGGGGAGGTAGCATTGCCGTGAATGTCATCGAGCAGCGATTGCGGATTGCGCGTGAACATATCTTCTATCATCGTATCGGTCTCAGCTTCAATCTTCTCATCAAATGTTGTAATGAGATTCTGATGGCTCCAGCGGTTCAGGTAATAAATTATCATCTCGGGCAGCCGTGTAAAAACCGTTTCGTCGGGCATTGGATCGATAAAGCTTGATGACTGGAGTCTTTCGGATGAAAGCGTCTGGGTACGATAAAAGGCGTTTAGGAACATAAGTTCCGTTGGCAGGCTTGCTTTGAGGCCGATTTTTGTGAGAAGACGAAGGATTACTCGCACTGAATTCTTGCCCGTCCGGGCAAGGGGATAGGGTATATAAATTTCTCTTGGGCTTTTCACAACAAGGTGTGATTTGATCGTCAGAATGAGCTGGGCCAATTCAACAGGGTCCTTATCGACGAAGTGATAGGTTTTTCCGGTAAACTCTGAACGGTTGTCAAGCATATGATGGATCAGGTAGGGCAGCTTGCGTGAATTCGTATAGGAATGCATGGTGCCTTTTCTGGTAAACATGCATGGCATTGATTCGTCGGCAACCGAGAATAGAAGGCGGTGGAAACCTTGGATCTTATGATCATGATTACCATAGACGATTCCCAGACGAATGCAGCTGAAATCAAGATTCTCATGTTCAGCCATATAGTTAAGCGTACTTTCCGCCATTAATTTAGATTTGGCATAATTACTGAGCCGAGCAGTTAATGGGCGATGATTTTCTTCTTTAAGATTTTCGCCAGGTGGCAGCGCCGCTGCGGAACTGAAGAAAATATAGGGAATATTTAGCGCTGCAGCTGCGCGAGCAACATTAATGGCCCCGGCATAGTTGACTTCAAATGAGAGCTGCGGATCAGAATCAATTTTGGTGATTGCGGCATTGATCACAAAATCAGGTTTGATCGACATCAGGTAGTTGCGAATGTCTGTGCAGTCCTTTAAAGAGACCTTTTTGCTGCTTGGAGCCCGCATATCGACGATGCCAGGTCTTTTGGTTTTAAAATAGTTTACAATGGTACCGCCTATGAGACCGGATCCGCCAAACACCACGCCTAATTTTTGTGTCTTACCACCCGTGTTGTCCTGTACCATATTATTGTCCTTTTTGATGGTGAGTTATATCCAACGTGGGGTATCTACTTATATCATCTGAGCCGATAGTCTATAGTCAACCCGCTTAATTGGCAATTAAGAAAATAAGTTGATGGAGGAGCTTAATTGACATTCCGAGGATAAAAATTTAAGCATAACGTAGAGGTTGAACGAAAAGGGCGTTTTGCAAGTGGCTCGGAGGCTCGATTTTTACGGTTCCACCGTTTTAGGAGCATAGGTTTTCAATTGAACTGCAGGATCGGTCACTTGAGCGTCACTCTCAATGGTTGCTCCTCGTGTCGGTATATGAATTGTGTGCTGTGCCAAAAACAGGTACTATGTATCCTTCTGGGGATACTGCCATGAAAATACTGATATGATGCAATAAGGAGAGGAAAAGATGATTACATATATATACTGGATAGCCGTAATTGTACTCGCAGGAGCTGTATTCTGGGGCTTTGGTGTAAAAATGGAGAAATGGAAGGTTGGTTCAATCGCCGCCCTTGCCATTTTATTGATCAGCTGGTCAGCTTATTATTTCAGTTTGCAAAATATCTTTGTTAAGCGCTATGGCGGTGTTATGACTATCTCCGTTCCTGACGGGCAACAGCACCTGGCGGCAACCTGGAAAGACGATAATCTCTGGGTTGAAAACTATGATCCCAAGACCAATACATGCATTTTTAGTGAATATTCCAAGGGCAACTTATTGCAAGGTAAAGTGACTATCAAAAATTGTAACCCGAGAGGGCAGCGACCATAAAGCACGTGAGTTACCGACTGGCTCAATTGTTTCTCATAAGATTTGCTTACCACTAGACCATAGTTGTATCGAGTTCACCATCAGGTGGCTTCTCATGCAGCTATTGTGTCGTGGTGAGCGGATAAAATAATGATTATTTTATCATTGACGGCCTGATTTCCCGTGAGTCGGTCTTGCCGGCAATGTAATCATGAGAGACATCCCGTGAGATTCATGCAAGATGTTGATATTATTGGATTGCCTGACGACTACATTCAGCTTCTCTGTTTTATGGTTTGGCGAAGAATGATCGTCTGTATAGAGCGAGTAGTCCTGTCTGAACCATTGACGCGAAGATGGCTTGTCATACTGTTGCGGCGAGCAACGTTCCGAGACTTCACGGCGTGCAGTCATATTCTACTGTGTTCTTCTCACAATAGGTTGCACCATAAATCATCTCAAAGGCAATCGGGGATGGCAGGAATAGCCATTAATCTTAGTTGATTTTTAAGCAATACTCATCGTCCCAAAGATGTTTATTTCTATTTTACGTAAAAGATGCAGATAACCTTAGAGAAGTTTTCGGCCTCTTTTTTGTCACGTGTTGATTGGTTTCGTGAAATACTTTTAAGTTTCATTTATTACTAATTTTACAAGATTTTAATGTAATTCATGGGAATAAATAAAACAGAAAGAGTGTCTTGAGGTATACAAAAAGAGATTGACGCTAAATATGATTGACTTAAACGTAAAGGTAAGATATACAGCAAGTATACTTTCACTATGATACCGTATGCTAGGGAGTGGATGATGATATCAAGATAGCAATTTGATGAGGATAAGCTATGGATTTCCTTTCATATCAGTCGGTTCCGGCAATACTGAAAAGCAATGCCGAAACGTTTGCCACACGAACTGCGATCAGCTACAAGAAACGAGGAGTCTTCCTCTCCCTCACCTTTGAGGAATTCTATGACCGGGTATTGCTCCTGGCCAGGGGCTTGTGTAAAGTTGGCGTTGAGCCCGGAGATCGCATCGCAATCTTCTCTGAAAATCGTCTTGGCTGGGCCATTTCGGATTTCGGCATCCAGAGTGCACGTGCAGTAACGGTACCGATCTATGCAACGAATACCAGTGAGCAAGCGGCCTATATATTAAATCATAGTGAAGCAAAGATCGTCTTTGTTTCCACCAAAGCCCAATACGAAAAACTCCTTGCCGTCCGTGAGCAGATACCAAATGTGGAACTTGTCATCTCCTACGAGCGTTTCATGGGAGAGCTCTCATTTCCGGTTTATACCCAGTACCAGCTTTCGGAAGTCTCGACTCCAATCTCGGAAGAGCAGAGAGAGAGGCTCGAAGCACAAATAGATCAGATTACTCATAACGACATTATTACGGTAATTTATACATCCGGGACGACCGGCGTGCCCAAAGGAGTAATACTTAGTCAGTACAATGTCATGTGCAATGCACAATACGGTTTGGAAAAGTTAGGTGCCTTGTCAAAACAAGAAACATTCCTCAGTTTTTTACCGCTGAGCCATGTACTCGAGAGAACCGGCGGATACTATGCCACCTTGCTCGGTGGGCAGCATGTCGCATTTGCAGAGGATGTAAAAAAAGTATTGGAGAATATGGTTGAAGTCAAACCTACTTGGATGGTCAGCGTGCCCCGATTATTTGAGAAAATATACTCCAGAATTTATGAGAGCGTCCATCAATTGAGTCCCTTGCGAAAAACTCTGTTTCACCGGGCAGTCTCGGTCGGCAAAGAATATGTCAATAAAAAATATATCAAACAAGAGCCGGTCGGTGCACTGGGCCTGCAATACAGATTTTATGACCGACTGGTCTTTAAAAAGATAAGAAATCGATTTGGCGGCAAGATGAGAGGATTTATCTGTGGCGGTGCCCCTCTTGATAAAACAATCAATGAGTTTATGTGGGTTATCGGAATTCCGGTCTTTAATGGCTATGGTTTAACTGAAACCAGTCCGGCTCTTACTTTGAGCAGCATGGCCGATGTCCGATTTGATTCGGTTGGCAAGGCCCTGCGTGAAACGGAGCTGAAAATTGCTTCTGACGGAGAATTGTTGGTCAGAGGACCGCAGGTGATGAGCGGTTATTTCAAAAACGATGATGCCACAAGAGAAGTTTTTGAAGATGGCTGGTTTAAAACCGGAGATATTGCCCGGATCGATGCGGAGGGATTTGTCTATATTGTTGATCGTAAAAAGGAGATTATCGTTACGGCTGGTGGCAAAAATATTGCTCCCCAACCGATCGAGAACGAACTCAAGCTTGATAAATATATTTCAGAGGCAATTGTTTTTGGCGATCGAAAACCGTATCTCGTTGCTCTTCTTACTCCCAACATCGAACGACTTATA
>JABDPQ010000717.1 GCA_013042695.1 Desulfobacterales bacterium
CCTGTTCCAGACATACCAGTTGTAGAAGAATTCGTTAATATTCCGCTTCTTGCCCATCCCAATCCGACAACCATCCTTATCCTGAGCGGAGGTGCAGGTGGAATAATCAACGAGGCATTCAAGCATCCCTCAATAAGGTCGATCGAATATGCAGAACTCGATCCGCTGGTTCTAGATCTTATAAGAACGTTCCCTACCCCACTGACCGAGGCAGAACTTAATGACAGCAGAGTAAAGGTGAAACAGATCGACGGTCGTCTGCTGCTCAGGAAGACAGCAGCTGCATACGACGTAATTTTCGTGGGTATTAATGAACCATCCAATTTACAGACCAACAGATTTTTTACCAAGGAGTTCTTCTCACTCGCAAAAAAACGGCTGAAAGAAGATGGTATATGTGTCATTGGACTGCCCGGTTCTCTTGATTACCTGAATGAAGAGCTCGTGGATCTGAACAGCTGTATCTTCAATACACTGGAACGGGTTTTTTCTCATATCAGAGTCATCCCGGGTGACGGTACAAATCTGTTTCTCGCCTCGGATTCTCCGGAAATTCTCATGATTGACCGAGAGCAGGTCGCCGGAAGATTGATCCATAGAAATATAAGAACAGAGAGGGGGTTACCCTGGCACATCGAACAAAAACTGCATCCTGGATGGCAGGCCTGGTTTTCCCGTTTTCTTGAGGGAGGAACTGAGGAAATAAACTCTGATTTCAGGCCGTTGGGAATTTTTTACAGTATTTCTCACTGGAATGCACTGTTCGCCCCCTCCCTTCGTGGGGTTTTTCGTCAGTTTGAAAAGACAAACCTCAAGACTATAGTACTTCTCGTTGTCATCTCACTCCTGCTCTATTTCCTGCTCCTGACAACAAAAAAGAGATTCTTTCAGCCGGCCATATCCTTTTCCATTATCACGACAGGTTTCGCCGGCATGACATTCGACCTCATGATCATTTTCACCTTTCAGGCATTGTATGGCTATGTCTTTTCGTGGATCGGGATTCTCGTGGCATCCTTTATGGCAGGGGCTGCCAGCGGGGCATCAGTCGCAACATTAGTCATGGCACGGATGAAAAACTGCTTTAGATTATTTAGTACGATCGAACTGGCAATAATTTGTTTTTCTTTCGGTTTTCCAATGGTGTTCTTTGCTCTCCATACAGGACTGGACACTGCTGGATTCGTCCTTTTTAGGATGATAATATTATTCATTTCGTTCCTCAGCGGGTTTTTAACCGGCGCTCAGTTTCCACTTGCAAACGAGTTGTACCTCAGGAACAGCAGAAGTATAAGCAGTACGGCAGGTCTTCTGTATGCATCTGACCTGCTGGGTGGGTGGTTTGGAGGGATTGCAGGCGCTGTCTTGCTGCTTCCCGTTCTTGGTCTCACCGGTACATGCATATCGGTAGGCCTAGTTAAATTGGTGAGCTTCATAGTTCTCGTCACTCAGGCCGAAAGGCAGTCGCTGTTCGCGTCAGAATGAAAGGAGTGTATATGATGGACCTTAACCGAAGAAATTTTCTGGAAAAGACGACCAAGCTCTGTCTCAAAGCAGGTATGTCTATCATGTTTCTTGGCGGCACCGCGTTAGAATCGTTTGGTAAATCGACCGCAACCACAGGAATAAAACGAGGCGGTCCAAGCCTCTTGTTCGAACCAGCCTACCTGAAGTTGCACAGAACGGGTGAACTGAAGGAACGGGCTGAGAGACTCTGGGCCGTAATGGAAAGCTGCGAGCTCTGTCCAAGAAGGTGCGGGGTGAACCGTCTTGAGGGGATGCAAGGATTCTGCCATGCCCCCGGCGCAGTGCTTATGGTCTCAGCATTTCATCCGCATTTTGGTGAGGAGAGACCGCTGGTTGGAGACAAAGGTTCAGGAACGGTCTTCTTGACCCACTGCAACCTGCGGTGCGTTTTTTGTCAGAACTGGGAAATAAGTCAGCTTGGCAAAGGATTTGAAAAAAGTATTGATGAGTTGGCCGGGATAATGCTTAAGCTGCAGGAAACCGGCTGCCACAATATCAATGTTGTTACCCCGACCCACTACTCCGCACATATCCTAAAAGCCATCGATAGAGCAGCGGGTGCAGGACTGCGATTGCCGATCGTATACAACACCTCTGGCTGGGAGCGAGAGGAAATACTGAGGATTCTTGATGGGGTTGTTGATATTTATCTACCAGATTTCAAGTACTGGGATCCCGACATGTCGGCCGAATACTCTTCCGAAGCGAGGAGTTATCCCGAAATCACCAAAAAAGCGATTCTCGAGATGCACCGGCAGGTAGGTGTAGCAAAACCCGCCAGAAACGGATTCATGCAACGAGGGCTGATGATCAGGCATCTGGTTATGCCAAACGATACCAGTGGCTCAGAAAAAATTATGGAATGGATAGCAGATAATCTGCCGAAGGACACCTATATCAATATCATGGCGCAGTTCAGCC
>JABDPQ010000724.1 GCA_013042695.1 Desulfobacterales bacterium
ACGCTTGAAAACCGACCGGAGGTTGCCCAGGCAATAAAACATATCCAGTCAGCTTACTTGAGGCTTGAGCGATCCAGAAACGAGCTGCGTCCAGATCTGGATATCTTTTTCCAGACATATGTTAAGGGACTTGAGGGTGATTACGAGTATGGTACTGCCTACTCAAATCAATTTGATGAAGGCGATCCCAGCTTTGTTGGCGGCTTACGATTTGAATATCCACTGGGTAATAATGGGGCAAAAGCACGCAACCTGCGGAAAAAAATAGAAATACGTCAACTTCTGCACCAATTGGATACAACCGTCGAAAATGTTTTGCTTGAAGCGCAGGTTTCTTACCGAGAACTTGAAAAAAACTACCGCTCCATGGTACAGGGGTATCAGATCATGCTCTCAGATCAGGAAGAGGTTAAGGCTCTTCTCTCACGTATTGACTACCTTTTGGCCGACAATGAGCCTTATGGCGATGTCCTCTACCGGCTGATGGATGCAAGCGAAAGGCTGACCGATTCTGAAGAGCTGTTCGCCAAAAGTGAACTGACCTACAACTATGCCCTTTATAATCTTTACAGAGCAATGGGGATACTGGTCAGTAACAATAACGTAGTTTTTTCAGAAGAGACACCTGAGGACGGTGATGAGCTGCCGGTTATTTTCGTTCGCAATCAATAAAAGTCCATGGGCCATGTTCCGATTTCAATTGGAACATGGCCTCACCTATCGTATTACCTGTTTTCTGCTATCTCAGTTTTTGATTCTGCTGAGCGCAGCATATTGCTGGGCAGAGACATACGATACCTTCCTGGAGCCAAATCAGATTGTTGACATCTCCTCGCCATTTCGCGGCAGAATCAGCTCAATTCATGTCCGAAACGGAGATCAGATTACGGCAGGTCAACTATTAGCAGAACTTGATACTCACGTCTTAGATGCGAATCTTGCCTCTGCTGAGGTGGCCGCTTCCTTTCGTGGTCGCATCGATGCGGCCAGGGCGCTTGCCACCATGCGTAAAAACAGATACGCCATGCTGCAGGAGCTGGAAAAAAGCGGCAACGCCAGGCCCGAGGAAATGAAGCGGGCCGAAACCGACCTGGCCATGGCACAAGCTCAACTTCAAAGCGCGCTGGACGATAAGAAACTGAAAAAATTAGAGGCAGATATCATCCGCGCCCAAATAGATGAAAAGAAGCTTCGCAGCCCAATTGATGGTATCGTTGTCAAAATCCACAAACAGCAGGCAGAGTTGATTGGCGGCAACGACCAGCAAGCGTTTATGACCATTGTACAACTCGACCCGCTGAAGGCTGTTTTTCATTTACCTCAAGATGTAATGGGAGGGATGCAAGCCGGTGAACAAATTAGCATTGACGCTGGCAACAAAAGAGTAACGGGGAAAATTGATTTTGTTTCACCGGTAATAAATGCCCAGAGCGGCACAATAGAGGTTTCTATTATTATTCCAAACTCGGATAAAAGCCTGACAAGCGGCAGCCGATGTACCTTAACTGCACCATAATTTCTTGGAGATATCAGCCATGGCAGAAGAGACGAAAACGCAACAAATCAAAGTTCGATACACCGAAACATCTGCACTGTATGCCTCACAATTTATTGTTAACACCAGTGGAGAAGACCTGACTATTAATTTCTCTTCCGGCCCGATCACCGATCCTGCCAGCAATGAAACAATTCTGCCTGTCCATACGCGGATGGCGATGACCATTAACGGCGCTCGCAGATTGTATGATGTGCTGGGAAACATCCTCAATAAACAGACAGCAAGCACAACAAATATTCCTGAAGCCGCTCAGGCAAAGGTGCCTGACATCAAACAGTAGATACGATTGAACGAGACGTCTCCTAACCGACCTGCACAGGGAGGTTCTGTAATCCTGAGGCCCGACATTCAGCGGCTCTCCGGTCAGTTCATACGGCTGGCGGAAAAAACAGAAAATCGTCAGCAGTTGATCCTTGATTTTTTACAGCTCTCCATCGGTCTTATCAATGCCGCAGGTGCAATCTTTTATCGAAATGATGGCGAAGCACCTGTTGCTGAGGGTAAACTGCTCTCTCGTCAGGCCCTATCATGGTCAGGAAGCCTGCCCTCCCTGCTTGAAGATAGCGCCAAACTTGCCCTGAGCAGCGGGAGTGCTCAGTACAGTCAACTGCCAGAGTTCCCCGCTGCCCAGATTATTTCTTGTCCGACAGGAGAGCATGGTAACTTTTCAGGTTGCCTGTCTTTGGTGGTTTTGACAGCGGAACAACCAATTGAATCTTTCCTGGCAATTTCCCAGCTGCTGACGGCCCTGCTTAGTTTTCTTCTCAATGATGACCAACCTATAGAATCCCAGTCACATAGCACGTTTCACCAACTCGCTGCTATTACTGCTCAGGTTCTAGAAACAGGTAATCAACAAGAAGCCCTTGTACAATTGAATACGCAATTGCGAAACTGGGCCGCTTCTGATCAGGTTGCGATCGGCATTGCAACCGCCTCGGGTCGCATTGTCTTGAGCTCACTATCACATGTGACTTCGGTTGATCAGCGCACAGAGCAATCGCGCACCCTAACAAAAGCACTCACAGAGTGCACTATTCAAAAGGAAATGCTCTGTTATCCTGCAGCAGGTGAACCTGCTGTCCACAGC
>JABDPQ010000728.1 GCA_013042695.1 Desulfobacterales bacterium
CCAGAAGATTTGGCAAGTTATGTTTGGGAGAATACGTGTCGGTTGTACGGCTTGAAAGTATAAAGTGCCTGACCTATGCTTGAGCTGCCAGGATCGAAAGGCCTGATATAGCTTCAATGGATAACTGTATAACTATATTAAAGGACTACTACATAACTACATTGAAGTACTGCCACAAAATATTTTT
Source organism: Desulfobacterales bacterium (assembly GCA_013042695.1). Taxonomy (GTDB): domain Bacteria; phylum Desulfobacterota; class Desulfobulbia; order Desulfobulbales; family Desulfocapsaceae; genus JABDPQ01. The sequence goes on from JABDPQ010000728.1 coordinate 188, forward strand.
GGTGTTCATTTATTTTTTCTTGACAATTACTGGGGATATAAGTATAGGTACAGTTAATCAAACGTCACAAATTGCACGGAAGTGTAAAATTCATCCACATATCATTCGAAGAATTGCCTTAACGCGGAACCTCATACTGAGTAACTCGTCATTCTGAATTGTACGCTATCCGTGTTGAGCTTCATCTAAAAAATCCGATCAGTCCTCTTGGATTTTTACCAGTTGCAAGCCTTCAGATCCTGTTTGAAATCGGCCCGCCCAATTCATAGCCGAGGCATCGTTAAAAAGCCTCTCAAGCGTATTTCAAAGCATTAACGCCAAAATTTGTGGAACAATAGACCGCGATGTCTCCATCGTGCTGATGGTGAACAGGTCGTGTCTCCAATATAGATTTGGCATCCCGACAATACGCTCTATCTGCAACCGCTCCTTGTATTTGAGTGCCACTTTACAATGCAGTGTTCAGGTCTACACGGGCTGTTGCCGAAATCCAATTCTAATGACTACTGTGGCCTTGGGTGAAACGGAAGATTTTTTTATTTCTTTCTATCATATTTGGATAAACCACCAAATAACAAAGTATTACAATGATTACTTATGCTAAATAGCGTTATCTCCTATCATTTATGGAATGTATCCTCTAAAACACTCTGATAAGGCTGAGATGATGGAGAAAAATAAAGTCCAATTAAAACCATTTAATGAACTGCGAAATAGGCAGGGAGATTTGTTGAGTCAAAGCGTTGAGGAGCTGCAAAGCACCGGTGACAACGATGTCAAAAGACTGGTACATGAAATGCCGGTGCATCAAATTGAATCGGATATACAGAACGAAGAACTACAAAGAGCTCAAGTGGCAATCGAAGAATCAAGGCTACAGTATGCCGATCTTTATGACCTTGCTCCAGTCGGTTTTCTAACCCTTTCTCCAAAGGAGCTGATCCTTGAGGCCAATCTTACCAGTGCAACCCTTTTAGGTGAAGACCGCCGCTATTTGATTAAAAGAGCATTTTCCAGTTTCATTACAGCAGAATTTCAGGATACGTTTTGTTTACACTGCAAACGTGTCATTGAAACTCTAACGAAGCAAACATGCGAGCTGCAGCTCCAAAAAAAAGACGGCACCCCATTTTATGTTTTAGTCGAAAGTATACCAGTGCAAAATTCTGGTACAGAAGTCCAACAAATTTATTCCTCAATAATCGATATAACAGAGCGGAAAAAGGTGGAGAAGGCGCTGCATAAAGCCCATGAGGACTTGGAACGCCAGTGCGAAGAACGTACTTTAGAACTGAAGAGCGCTGCTGAAGAATTGAAAGAAAGACAGGAGGAACTTTTACGTCATAAATCTGAGTTGGAAAAAGTAAATAAGGAGTTGATGGAAACGAACAAGGCTGTATCCATACTGGCAAGAAATATCGATAAAAACAAGCAAGAAATGGAAAGTGCAATCGCCAAAACAATTAATTCCTTGTTAATTCCAACTATAAAAGATCTGCGTAAAGCCAAAACCGTCGATGGCCTCCACTCTGCGGTGGATATCCTGGCCACTCAGGTGCAGGCTTTAATCAATGATTTATCAGGCGGCATGAATATACTAGCCCCCTTAACACCGACTGAGATGCGAGTAGCCGTGATGGTAAAAAATGGCCTGACAAGCCAGAATTTAGCCAATAAGCTTAATATTTCATTGCATACAGCCAAAACCCATCGCAGGAATCTGCGCAAAAAGCTGAATGTTCAAAACTCCCGTATAAATTTGACATCCTATCTTCGGGCTATAATGTGGTAGGAACATGCCTTAAATCTGGGCGTTCGAGCGGTCGTTTTAAAGGCGGTT
>JABDPQ010000730.1 GCA_013042695.1 Desulfobacterales bacterium
TCTGTCTGCAAAATCAAAATAGTGAGATAAACGAGCCTTTTGCAAGTGGCTCAAACTTGTTTCATTAACTCTCAGGACACAATCTGACAATATCTTCATCCAGCGGAGTATCAACCATGGCAATCAATGAGTGGCGCAGCAACAGTTAACGCAAATTTCTCGTGGCCTTATTGAAATAGCACTATTACCGGGCCGATCCTGGTTGTTTGCGCTGCGATACTTCACTTCTTGGGCTCAAACCGATTCGGTGAAAACAATTCGATATCGACTGCAGGGGAAATGTCAGCCAGAAGATCGGCCAGTATTTCCCCTATGACAGGAGCGAACTTGAAACCGTGCCCGGCAAGTGCGACCCCAAAAACATGATCTGAACCGGATCTCTTGCCGAGGTAGAAATGCCCATCTGGCGTCAAAGTGTAGAGACACACGTCGGAGGTAATGGAGTACCCCTTAAGGCCTGGCAAGAATTCTGCAATGACACCTTTAATCGTCTCTAACTCGTGCGATAAGACCTCTCGCGTAAGCGTGGTCGGATCACAATCTACCAGTCCATTATGAAAGGCAACTTTCATACGTGGAGAACTCTCAAGCACCGGCAAGGCATAAAATTCTCTAAACGTTTGGGGCGCTGCGGGACTCTTTTCTGGTGGAACCTGCCAGAAGTTAACGGGAAAACATCCAAGGCGCAATCGGCTATTGTTCGGCACTTCAAGCCAATGCACCACAACACGTTTTGGCATCAGCTGCCTATCCGGTAGACCGAGCAACCCATTCGTCCAAGCGCCGGCCGATATGAGCAACCGGCCAGCTTCATAAGTATCTCGCGCTGCATGGACGGTAACGCTGCCGTGGCTCTCTGTCCATCGCTCCACCTGTTGATCAACAACCAGATCGGCCCCCGCCTTCTCAGCTTCGGTCAAAAAAGTGGCGATGCTTAATTCCGGGAAGACGATACCTGCCTCTTTTTCCAATCCGGCGACAAAGGTATCGGGCGGGTCTAACTGCGGCCAACGTTTTCGAACCTCGGCTGCCGTAAGACTCTCGTGGGCAATAGCGTATGACTGCGCACTTGCCATAAACCCCAAAACAGCCGGGCTTTCAGGCGGGCCAATGGTCAGATTACCTGTTTTGACAAGTAGTTTCTGCCCGGAATCCTTTTCCAGCCTCCGCCAGAGCTCCCATGACCTCAATGCCATTGGTACATATGAGGTTCCTTCCAGATAGGCGCGACGTACACTCCGGGAGGCGCCGTGATGACTGCCCATCTCGTGAGGTGGACGATATCTATCTATGCCCAGCACCTTGAAACCCCGACGGGCAAGGGTCATGCAGGTTGCCGAACCTGCTGTGCCCATGCCGACTATGATAAAATCGTATGTGGCCACTTAATTTCCTTAAATTAGCCCAATCAGGAGGTTTTTACGGCGTTGCTCAATGGTATCAGCCGGTTTCTTGCGGATGTCTCCACCATACTTTCTTTAGAGATCACATGGCAAGCCTAACCCGCATTTCTGATGAACATCTTGTCAAACTTGCTGCTGCTGAGGAATCTCGTTGTATTCAGACGAGGACCAATTTTCCAGAATTTAACACGATGTTCACCAAAGATCAGCAGATCCAACCGCTCATGCAGCGTCGCTGAGACAGCAGGCATAAGTAATGATAGCCTACTGCCTCGCTCATCGCCTGTGCGACTACCTCGACTGATGAGAAAAGCGGGCTAACCACTTGAGGAAATATACATTTGCACCTCGTCTTGCCCGTCGTGTCATGTTACTGGCCGGGTTAAAACATGATGGAAACTATTCTGCAGTAACCGGACAATCGTGGTATAATTTAATCCAGTCCTGAGGAAATACTTGATCTCAGATCGCAACTTAAATAATTGATATAAATGGTTTTTTGATGATGCGTTCCACATTACGCCAGGTGATGATACTCCTGACAACAATGTGTTGCATACTTTCCATAGCTGGTGCAGAACCACCAACTGATCTCGCAGAAACTGTTCGGCAAGAAGCGGCAAACGGAAAGTACCAGCTCATAGATGTTGAAAACCTCTGGGAGCTCTACCAGGATAGTTCCCGAGAAATACTATTAATCGATACAAGACAGGGCTGGGAATACCGCACCGGTCATATAGCCGGTGCCGAACATTTTTCCATGGAGCCAACCTGGTTTTCACGATTGATACAGCGGCATGCATTGGCTCAAGCGCTTGGATCTGACAAGAGTAGGATTTTAATTTTCTACTGAGCAGGCCTCACATGAGTCCGAAGCGACTCAGCAGCCCGTGTGGCTGTTTCTCTTGGCTATAAAAATGTATATCGATATCCTGAGGGATATCCGGAGTGGTTACAAAAAAATTTTCCTGTCTCAACCGTTGACCTGAAGATTCAGAAATCTGCGGCAGCATCACCACGGCAGCTGCCGGTTCCAGCGGGACTTAACCTGCTGATTGTCTTGGCCGGGATACTTCTCGGAGGTATCGCCCTCAACCTGACCCCGTGCATCTATCCCCTCATTCCGATCACTGTTTCATATTTTGGCGGAAGATCAGGAGACAGTAGAGGGATGACGACTGTCCACGGAATGTGTTATATTTTCGGTCTCGCTTTAACTAACTCAACCCTCGGTGTGGTTGCTGCACTTACCGGCGGCTTCCTTGGCTCCCTACTTCAAAACGCTATTATACTCGTTGGCATAGCAGCCATCCTTATGCTGTTTGCTGCCAGCTTATTTGGCTTTTGGGAGCTCCGTTTACCCGCTGCTTTCAATACCATGGCTTCCCGAAGCTACAGTGGATATGGCGGCAGCCTGTTCATGGGACTGACGCTGGGTATCGTTGCGGCCCCATGCATTGGTCCATTTGTCATTGGTCTTTTTGGTTGGATTGCCGCAATAGGGAAGATCTGGTTTGGCTTTACCGTCTTCTTTATCCTCAGCATAGGAATGGGTCTGCCGTTGTTTATTCTGGCTGTCTTTTCAGGCAGTATAAGTCAACTTCCTCGTTCCGGTGAGTGGCTTATCTGGGTCAAGAAATTGATGGGATGGATTCTGGTTGGCATGGCGGCCTACTTTATCCGACCAATGTTATCTGAACTACTGAGTATTCTACTTTATTCTGCCATCGCGGTGAGTGCTGGCATCCATCTTGGCTGGCTGGAGAAAAGCCGTGTAGGCTCACCGGCTTTTGGAAAGTTCAGGCAACTCGTTGGCATCTGTTTTCTGGGGTTTGGTTTTGTGATCATGGGTACGTATATAACCCGTGGCCCTGGCGTAATGTGGGTTAGCTATAATAAGACCACACTGGAACAAGCAAAGGTAGAAGGAAAACCTCTGATAATAGATTTTTATGCTGCCTGGTGTGCCCCGTGCCGAGAATTGGACGTGACCACGTTCCATGATTCCGAGGTGGTCGCACTATCAGACCAATTTACCATGATCAAAATAGACCTCACATCAGAGGCCAGCCAGACACACCAGGCATTGATAGACACCTATGATATCAAAGGCGTGCCGACCATTATTTTTATTGATGCACAGGGAGTTGAGAGAAGAGAATTACGGCTGGTCGACTATATGTCGGCAGAAAATTTCATACAGAGAATGAGAACCTTAATGTAGGTAAGAGTTGTAGCAATATTGATCATTTTTCTGCCATACTTTCAGCCTTACGCTTCAGGCTGTGAGCAAACTGATGGAAAGAATCGGTTAAGTCCGGCATAAACCGAGTGATCAGCGGTGCCAGCAGGCCGCTAAAGACTTCATGCATGAGAAATTCAGCGGTTCCGGCTCCTTTGCTCTCAAGAGTGAAGGTTCGGATTCCCTTAAATAGACCAAGCGGCATACCACCCAGCCATACCATCTTCCTGCTTGGGATCAATTCGACAACTTTCACTGGAAAAGCACGATCAGGAGTTATTTTGGCGTAGACTTTGATTTTCTGACCCAAGGCAATATCGCCTTCGATCTTTTCTACACTTGCATTCCATTCAGCATATTTCGAACTGTGTGTAAGGATCGACCAGATTCTGTCAACATCTGCATTGATGGTAACGGCAACGTTGTATGTTTTCATTATTGTTCCAACCACCTATACGTCATTCGCAAATCTTTGATATTACATGCAAGATAATGCTCTGATGGAAATTTCCCGGTGTAAAAAGGGAAAGACTCTCTCTTGTTGAGTTGCCATGATTGATTTAGAAAATGTAATACTCTTTTATGGCTCAGGAATTCTCCTGATCTGAATCAGCGGCCATTTCACGCTCGGCGATGATATCTTCAAAATTCTCTTTCTGGGTTACCAGCTCCTCAAGTGACATTGTGGCTGGGTCAGCTGTGGAGTGGCTCGGGATATTTATACCCTGTTGCCTAAGCCATTTATCGACATGCACCTGGTTCTTCTTGTACAAATAGAACCCCCCTGCCATTACAGCAGCGCCTGCTACAAAGCCGATAACGTGATTTGAGTTAATGTTCATAGTTCATCTCCTATCTAAATGTTAATGAAATTCCATCTGTCTGCAGATCAAAACCCTCAATAACCTTGTCATGGGCCTGTGCTACAGTTTTTAATTCTTGAAATAATGTCTCAACGTTTCCGGCTATTCCGGAAAAGCCAATCGTACTCAATAAACCCTGGGCAAGAGTAAATAACGGAGACCGCTGCACGGCATGGGGAACCAGCGCTACCTGATAAGCCTGTTCTTGATCCGCTGAACTTCCTTGTTTGATCGGGCGCACTTCAATACACTTTTCCGGTCCTTCCATTAGGTGCCTGCCAAAACTTGCAACCCAGGTAACAGCAGCACCGCGTAGGATTGTGCCTCGAGCCAAAGAAGCCAAGAGATATCCGAATGACAGTACCTCCGGGTGAATGTATCCCTTTTCTCTGACCTCACGCCAACCATGCTCAATGACGGCGGCGGCAACGCCCGCTCCAGCAGCCCGGTTGAGCCAGATAGTATGCTTATTGCCGCTCAAGTTGACAGCCCCGGCACTGAGCAGCAATAATCCAGCCAATATAGCCCCGTCAGTCATCACCTCGGTATCTTTTCCAACCTTCACCTGCACGGGCTGAAAATCATATTCCACCGAGAGGGCGATGGCTGCCCGAAGTAAAATTTCCTGTGTGGTCAAATGTCCTCCCTCGAAGGTTATCAACAAACTTTTTGAGACGTGATTAAAGGACACTTCTTGAAATCCTTCGTGGGCTGACAGCGCGGTAATAAACCTATTTTCATCCCTGGGCGGCGATGAGAGCCTCAAGCGCACTCTACCTGCGATTTCATGGAGCACTGCCAGCGTAATTTCGCTTTTCATCTACCGTGCTCCATATTATGAGTGAGTAATCTTGAAGAATTGAGCACCACCGCGACCGTGCAGCTATTATGCAGCACGGCCCCCCAGAACACCGGTAGAACTCCCACTGAAGCAAGCAAGAGACCGAGCGTGTTGACGCCGATGGAAGTGGCAAAATTTTGCCGCACAATACCCATCGATTTCTGGGCTAAGCGGATGACCGAGGGTATCATCAGAGGATCATCGCCGGTGATAGTAATATCGGCAGCCTCCATGGCAATGTCCGTTCTTGTCGTACCCATCGCTATTCCTACATCAGCATACGCAAGAGCAGGGGCATCGTTGATCCCGTCTCCGACCATCACCACAGAAGTGCCTTTTGACTGCAAGCGGAGCACCGTCTCGGCCTTTTCGTCGGGTAGAACTTCTGCACGATAACGATCCATAGCCATGCGTGCAGCGACAATCTCAGCGTGATATTCAACATCGCCAGTCAGCAAAACAATATCATCCATGCCAAAATGTCGCAGACGATTCAGCGCTTTTTTCATATCCTCGCGCAGGACATCCTGGATGCCGA
>JABDPQ010000731.1 GCA_013042695.1 Desulfobacterales bacterium
GCCATATCTTTATTGCGATGCTGAGACCGCTCATTTTGACATTGCACGACAACACCGGTCGGTAAATGTGTGATTCGGATGGCCGAATCGGTTTTATTTACATGTTGGCCTCCAGCCCCACTTGCACGATAGGTATCGATGCGTAAATCTTTTTCGGAGATATCGATATCAACCGTGTCATCGAGCTCCGGCATAACCATAACCGAGGCAAACGAAGTATGTCTTCTGCCGCTTGCATCAAACGGAGAGATACGCACGAGACGATGAATACCAAGTTCTGAACGAAGATGGCCATAGGCATACTTGCCTTTAAAAAAGATGGATACTCCCTTGACACCTGCTTCATCACCTGGCAGCAGATCAAGGATATTTGTTTTGAATCCCTTATCCTCTGCCCAGCGAAGATACATGCGCAAAAGAATATCAACCCAGTCCTGAGCTTCAGTTCCGCCAGCCCCGGCATGAATGGAAACGATGGCGTTGCTCACATCATGTTCTTTGCTGAACATGCAGGCAAGTTCTGTCAGGTCGATATCTTTTTCAATGACTGCGAGGCTTGCATGTACTTCACCCTCAGCTTCACTATCCTGCTCTTCGACTGCCATTTCCAAAAACAGTTCGGCCTCTTCTATCTCTGACCAGGTGCCTTCCCATGTCTTAATAATGTCCTGTAATTGACCAAGCTGCTTCTGGACTCTCTGGGCTTGCTCTGCATCAGTCCAGAAATCAGGGGCCAAGGTCTGCCTTTCCAGACGCTCTACTTCTTCTTTTTTACCAGCTAAGTCAAAGATGCTCCTTTAACGCCTGCATTCGGGTCTTCATTATCGTGAGTCTCTGAATAAGTACTGCTGAACCTGTTTCCTGAGCCATAACTAAACTCTTCTATGCTTTATTTGCTGTTTCGGGCAAGTATTTGCTCAAACTAATAGACCATGAACACATCACCTCACCCTATTACCTATCTTATCATTGTCGTAAAAAGCCTTTACCAGAACGCCCTGCTGCAGCAAACAGCAGCAAGCTGATCAAAATCCCTGCCACGGCGCACCCGGGAGCAAACCAATAACCACCCCTGACAAACAATGTTTTCTCCCTGTTCAGCGGGACCGAAACAGCCTGAGCCCACTGGACAAAAAGTCCCGAATCACTCAGAATCCTGCCATGAGGATCAATCACTCCTGAAATTCCGGTATTGGCTGCGCGTACAAGGCTGCGCCTAGTTTCAACAGCCCGGAAGACAGTCATCGCCCAGCTTTGATACGGGGCACTTGATTTACCATACCAGGCGTCATTGGTCAAATTGACCAAGACATTTGCACCACTGTTTACCCAGGTTCTGCTAATGTTCGAAAAAATCGATTCATAACAGATCAAGACACCGGCCCGAATAGTACCTGCCATGAGAGGCTGATCAATAACCCCCGGTGTAAAGTCTCCAACCGCCTCGACAAGTGGCGAAATAAATGGCATGTAACGTTTCAATGGAACATATTCACCATACGGCACCAGGTGCGATTTATAATAGGAACCACTGAAGGTTGCATCTGCCGACATCAGCAGTGCACTATTATAATAATCGATCAGTTTTTTGTCCAAGTCCTGTACTTCATACCAGGGGGCACCTGTTATGAGTGCCACATTATGGGCCCTGACAAATTGTTTTATCGGCTGCAGTAATTCATTGTTGATTGGATAAAACGGCAGTGCGGTTTCAGGCCAGATAATCAGCGTCGGCGAGTATTTTTCCATCAAAAACTGACTGCGCTCCAGATAGGTCAAAATAGTCCGCTGCCGTTGCTGCGGAGACCATTTAAGATTTTGCTCTATATTCCCCTGGACAATGCCAACCAAGGGAGACTGGGTGCTGCTGAGCGATGCTTCAACCTCGTTCCAGCGAATCTTGGAATAGACACTGCCGGTAATAGTAATGGCAATAACCAGTATGACGCCAGAGAGACGCCGTAATGGCGAGATTCGACCATCTATGAGCGTAAAGACGACAAAATTGATCAAAACGACGAAAAAGGTGTAACCATGATGACCTGCGACATCGGCAACTTGCAATAGAGAAGGCATGGACCAGAAACCATAACCCAGATCCATCCAGGGAAAACCACCGAACAACCATGACCGGAGCCAGTCAAGTCCGACCCAGAGAGCCGGCACGGCACCATACAACCAGACCGAATCCGTGCCGTTTAGTTGGAAAAAGAGTGTAGCAAAAACGGCAAGATAGACACTCATATAGAGTGACAGTAAGAACAGGCACGGTATAGCCACAAACCATGGCAAGTTACCGTATTGCATCAGTACGGGTATAACCCAATAAAGCAGAAGGCTATAGAGGATAATCCCGCTGGCAAGGCCCCGTCTGAATGCAACTCGGCGATTTTCTGCTGCAGTAATCCAGTAGAAAAGGGGCACCAGACTGATACATATAAGCGGCCACAGAGAAAATCTGCCTGGAAGTGCGATCCAGACAAGCAAGGGAGAAACAATGAGCCCGTTGCAGGTGAGAAGGCGACCGGCCTGCTTCATCAGGCTGTTACCTTCTCTTCTGGCTTGATGATTTTAACTTTTTTTATTCTTCTTCGACCAGCAGTATGAACAACCAACTGAACATCTCCGATCATCACCGAATCCCCTTCGACAGCAAGCCGTCCGATGGCATGGATGATCAAACCGCCAATTGACTCATAGGGGCCACTCGGAAGGCTGATATTGAGTCGTGACTCCACATCTTCTATATCTACCTTGGCCCGCACGAGAGACGTACGATGATCAATGGTCTCAAAATCGTCATCCTCGACATCATATTCGTCATCTATTTCTCCGACAATTTCCTCCAGGATATCCTCAAGGGTAACAAGTCCTCGAACAGCCCCAAATTCATCAATGACAACAGCCATATGGATTTTATTTTTTTGGAACTCTCTGAGTAAGTCAACAATGGGTTTGTCTTCGGAGACAAAATAAGCTGGATTCAAGGATTCCTTGACTAAGGTTGGTTCCATTCTACCGTGTGCACATATTTTTAGCAGGTCTTTGGCATGCAGGATTCCTTCAATCTGATCTGAGTTTCCACTGAAAACGGGAAAGCGGGTGAAACCCTCTTCGATTACCGTATCAATCATTTCCGGTATCGGAGTCGACACATCAAAACTGGTAATTTCAGCAGCAGGAGTCATGATCTCTACTGCAAGTGTGTCTCTGAAATCGAAGATTGAATTGATCATCTGCTCTTCCAGGCTGGTGATCAATCCATGTTCTTCGCCTTCCTCGAGTAATTCCTGAATTTCATGTTCGAGCGCCTCTGTTGTATCTGGCGCTCTACCAAAAGGTATCAACTCCCTCAATCGTTTTAAAAGAGATCCTTGCTCTGATCCTTCCGAAGGAGGATCACCATCTTTATCATTCATAACCAGCTATTTTTTCCATTGTTTGAAGAGTAACAAGTCCTCATCCAGGAAGGGCAGTGAGGGTGTACCCGATGTTTACATCATATGAAATTTCTAGGAATCTTTACAAGGAAAGTCAAGGGGAAAAGGCGCGCAAAACCGTTTAAAAGGCACCAGCTGATGATGAAATTGACTTAAGCCTGTCCAATTTATCTTTGATTTCTTGCCTTAGCTTACTATATTAGACTGGCTAACCAATACATAATGGACCTGCATTTATTTCTCAAACCTGTCATGTATGTTGGTCTTACTCAAAACAAATTAATTTAGTTGCCAAGGGGACTCGTGTGGAAGGAAAGGTGCTCATCGCCAATAGAGGCGAAATTGCCATCCGCATCATGAATGCCTGTCAGGATTTGGGCCTGGAATATGTCGTTGTCTATACTGACGCAGACAAAGATTCGGAACATGTTCAACGCAACCAGGCCAGCGGTCCGGGGCAAAACGCCTGGCGGATCAGCAGTTATACGGAACCAAATGATATATTTGCCGTAGCTGACCATACCGCCTGCACTGCCATACATCCGGGTTATGGCTTTTTCTCTGAAGATTTCCGTTTCGCCAGACGAGCAACGATCAGGGATCGCGCTCTGACGTTTATTGGTCCAAACTGGGAAGTGATCAAGAACCTGGGCGATAAAATCAATACAAAGCGGGTAGCTAACCAACTCGACATTCCCACGATTCCTGGCACCGATGCACCAATTTATAATGAGATGGAGGCCGAAGAAATCGCCCTGGATCTCCTGGAGAACCAGAGAGATAATGGCATTGAAAATCCTTCAATCTTGGTAAAGGCAGCAGCCGGTGGCGGCGGTATGGGAATTGAAGAAGTTGTCGAGATTGAACATTTCAGGCGTATTTACAGACAGCTGCAGAATTACGCCAAACGCCAATTTGGAGACGGTGGCGTCCTGATTGAGCAATGTTTACGAGACTATAACCACATTGAGGTTCAACTTCTCTGTTCGACCTACAACGAGCGTATTCATTTTAGTTCGAGAAACTGCACCATTCAGTCTACAGGGAGACAGAAGCGAGTTGAGGCGGCCCCTGGATTCCATCGCTCCTGCTTTCAATATGAATTTGATGAACAAAACGTTCTTGACCAGATTGTTGACTATTCCCTGAAACTCGCCAACCATGTCAACTATGACAATGTCGGTACCTGGGAGTGGATTGTTTCGCGTCAGGGGCAACCCTATTTGCTTGAAGTAAACACCCGTATTCAAGTAGAAAATGATATTTCAGCAAGAATCAGCTACCTGCATGATGAGCAGCCAAATTTAATTCGGGAACAGATCAGACTTGCCCTCGGAGAACGAATAGGATTCAAGCAGAACGATATTACCTTTCGCGGCGCTGCAATAGAGCTAAGAATCGTGGCAGAGGATGCCAAACGTGGCTTTGCACCTTGGATTGGCACAATTTCCGACTTCTCATTCCCCAGTCATGACTGGTCTGTCGTCTATTCTCATGTGCCTTTTGATCGTCCATACACAATCCCGAGCGATTTTGACCCCAATCTGGCCCTTGCCCTGGTTTGGGCTGACACCATG
>JABDPQ010000737.1 GCA_013042695.1 Desulfobacterales bacterium
CTGCTGATCCTGTGGGCAATATCACTATGGAAAAAGAAGCTTTAACCCTGGAAGTATTGGCAATTGCCATGGCTGTCAGAAATTCGGGCGGACAGGTGATTGTTCAGGTCGAACGCATTGCTGAATATGGTACGCTTCATGCCCGCAATGTTAAAATACCAGGCATCTTTGTCGACTATGTCGTGGTCTCTGAACCGGAAAATCACTGGCAGACATTCGGTGAACAGTACAATCCTTCCTATAGCAGTGAAATCAAGATACCGGTGGAGTCGATCCCAGACATGGCCATGGGCCAACGCAAGGTCATAGCCCGGCGCGCAGCGTTCGAACTGCGAAAGGGAGATATCGTCAATCTCGGTATAGGCATGCCAGAAGGTGTCTCAAATGTCGTCAACGAAGAAGGAGTCCTTGACCAGATCGTCTTGACCGCCGAGCCCGGTGTGATTGGAGGAATACCAGTTGGAGGATTGAGTTTTGGTGCCGCCATCAATACCGAAGCCCTGATTGACCAGCCGTACCAGTTCGATTATTACGATGGGGGTGGCCTTGATATCGCCTATCTTGGGATGGCAGAGACCGATGCATACGGTAATGTCAACGTCAGCAAATTCGGTCCTAAGTTAACTGGTGCAGGAGGGTTTATCAATATCAGCCAGAATGCCAAAACAGTCGTCTTCGTTGGTACTTTTACCGCCGGGGGACTGGAGGTAGCGATAAATAATGGAAAAGTACAGATTGTGACTGAAGGTAGGGCACAAAAATTTGTCGAAGGCGAAGTTGAACACGTCACTTTCAGCGGCATCTATTCAAGCAAACGTGGCCAGACAACATTATACATAACAGAGCGTTGCGTATTTCACCTGACAAGCGATGGAATGCTGCTAACTGAGATCGCTCCGGGTATTGATTTGCAAAAAGACATCCTGGATCAGATGGGCTTCATACCGATAATTCGCGAGCCACTAGCTCTCATGGATAGCAGGATATTTAATCCTATGGCGATGGGTTTGCAGCTCATGGATTCAGCGAGATCCGGTATTTCTTGATTTTCTTATAAAGCAAGGTGCGGTGTATTCCGAGCAAATCGGCTGCCTTGACCTTATTGTAATCAGTCAATCTCAGGGCGTCCTGAATTGCCGCTTTTTCCGCTTTGGTCACCACCTCTTTGAGCAGGGAACGCTGAATAAGACCCGGGACATATTTATTTTTATGCAAATAAAAAGGTAGGTCTGCCGGTGTTATGTGATCACCTTCACAGGAGGCAAAGGTACGCTCCATGACATTATTCAATTCCCGCACGTTCCCCGGCCAGTGATGGCTCAGGAGCAGTTCTTCAGCACCATGGGTCAAATCAAACTCACCCGCACCTGCTTCTTCAGTGATGTTTTTTAACAGGTGCCGGGCAACCAGCAGAATATCCTTGCCCCTCTCCCGCAACGGGGCAATGTGGAGTGGAATCACATTTAGCCGATAATAGAGATCGGCTCTGAACAGCCCTTGCTCCACTTTCGCTTCCAGGTCCTGATTGCTGGCAGCAATAAGCCTGAAATCCGAGTGCAGCACACGGTTGCCGCCGACCCTTTCAAACTCCTTTTCCTCTAGAGCCCGTAATAGTTTAGGCTGCATCTCAAGAGGCAAATCGCCAACTTCATCTAGAAACAGCGACCCATGATGCGCCAGTTCAAATTTTCCCCGCTTGCCTGTATTTTTAGCGCCGGTAAAGGCGCCTTTTTCATACCCGAACAATTCGGATTCCAACAAGTCACTTGGAATGACCGCACAATTGAGCCTGATGATCGGCTTATTCTTTCTGGCGCTGGCATTATGGATAGACTGGGCAAAAAGCTCTTTTCCAGTGCCTGACTCGCCACTAATCAATACAGAAAGATTGGTTGCAGCAGCCTTGAGCACCTCTTTTTTTGCCTGCAGAATTGGCTCACTTTCGCCAACAATGCTGTCAAGCGAATATTTTGCCATGCGTAAGGAGTCGAGTTCCTTCTGATAAATACGAACCTTGGATTCAAGCTCGGACAGCTTCTTGGCCAACTTGCCGACCTCTGCAACGTCTTTGAATATTACCTGGCCAAAAACAGCGATGACTCGACCATCTTTCTTGATCGGAATACGCTGGACGATCATATTCTGTCCCCTGATTGATTGACTCTCGTTTAATTCAGCTCTGCCAGTTCGGGCGACAATATGCATGCGGGTATTCTCAACAACCTCGGTGATATGCCTGCCAATCTGTTTTTTTGGATCAATATCAAGAAAGCGCCCATAGGCCTCATTGAAATGTGTGATGATGCCATCGACATTGATAACACATGAGCCCTCGCCGATATGTTCAAAAATCAATTTCAATGCCTTCAACTCCTGTTCAACAGACAATGAATCCTGCCTGTCAAACAGCTTACTGCCAGTCTCTACATCGGAAATTTGTGTCATGGAAAATTGTTCCTTTTCTGCTACATGTCGATATTTTGCTACACATTCTTCCATGATTTCTCACATCCTGCAAGACTATTTTTGAGCAATTTTCTCTGAATACCCCCGATAATGATGTGTATGCAAGGCGGATGGTGAAATATATGTACCCTGCCTCAACAGCGATGAGGTGAAAGCTCATGAGAAAGAAAACGGCTGCATCCTCTACACGAGGAAGCAGCCGTCAAATGAGAGAAAATCAGTTTTTTATTGCGGCTGAAAAGTTTGCGCTTACCGACCGAAGAAAAGATCAGGCAGCCAGGTAATAAGTCCTGGGAATATCGCCAATATTATGAGCCCAATCAGCTGGAGAATGACAAACGGGATAATACCCCGATAAATATGCCCCATGGTATAGTCCGGAGGTGCCACACCTTTGAAGTAGAAAAGGGCGTAGCCAAACGGCGGGGTTAAAAAAGAGGTCTGCAGATTGACACAAAGCAGAATCGAGAACCACAACGGATCAAATTCCAACTCCATAGCTATGGGCATAAAGATGGGTACGGTTACCAACAAGATTGCAGCCCAGTCAATGAACATGCCCATTAGGAAAACAATTCCCATCATGATAATGAGAACAATCCAGCGGTTCATGCCGGAGCCAACCAGCACATCGGCAACGACATCGCCGCCGCCCATAGAAAGAAAAACTGTTGAAAAAAACTTGCCGCCAATAAAAAGCATCATCACCATCGCCGTGGTGCTCAGGGTCGACCGTGCAGACTCAATGAGAACTTCCCAGGTTAACTTCTTGTTCACCATCGCCAGAATTAAGGCACCGAAAGCACCCAGTGCTGCCGCCTCTGTCGGGGTTGCGATCCCGGCGAGTATGGTACCCATAACCGCTAATATGAGTGCCATTGGAGGAATAAGCGACTTCAGGGTTAAGACCACCTTCTGCACGAGCGACCACTGGGAAGCTTCCTCCCGGCTGATCGGTGGTCCCAGTTTCGGGTTGATTGTGCAGCGCACATAGATGTAAAGGAAATAAAGGCCTGAGAGCACCAGACCAGGAAAAATAGCACCGGCGAAAAGATTTCCTACAGAAGTCTCTTTCAAGCCGGTGAGTCCGCCGTAAACAACCATCATGATACTTGGTGGAATCAAGATTCCCAGGGTGCCGGCGGCACAGATAATCCCGGCCGACATCTCTTTCTGGTAGCCTTTTTTCATCAGGGCTGGGGTTGCAAGCAAGCCCATGGCCACTACCGAAGCACCTATGATGCCTGTCGTGGCGGCAAAGACAGTACAAACAACAACAACGGCTAAACCTAACCCGCCCTTGAGACCGCCAAGCACAACAAAAAGGGTTTCAAAAAGTTCATCTGCTACTTTAGAACGATCCAGCAGTTGGGCCATCAAAATGAAAAGCGGGATCGCCACCAGCACATAGTTATTCATCAAGCCCCAGGCATTATTGGCAAACATGTCAAACAGGCCGGCGAAGTCCCCGCCGTTATCGATCAGGCCAAAAAGAGTGGCTATCGCAGCCAGGGTGTAGGCCAGAGGATGTCCTAAAGTAATTGCAAGGATCAAGGTGGCAAACATGGCCACTGTTAAAAATTCAGGGGTCATGCTTTCTCCTCCTCATTGTTGAATACAATTTGGAGATCTTTAATAAGATTGGATATTCCCTGTACCAAAAGAAACAAGAAACAGACCGCCATGACGATCTTGTATGGGTAGATTGGTGGAGCCCAACTGGTTGAATTTCTTTCTAGAGTTTCGACAGAATACCAGGCGAACTTGGAAGTCCAGATAGTCATACAGATCATCACCGGCATGAAAAAAATCGCAGTGGTAAAGGCACTAATGATCGCCTGAGTTTTCTTTGAAGTAAGGGAAGTAAAAATATCGACCCTGACGTGTCCGTTTTTCACATCAGTGTAGGAATACCCGAACATGTAATGCATACCATACAGAAACGTCGTCATTTCAAAGCCCCATGTGGTTGGAGCGTTGAACCCGTAGCGCATCACCACTTCATAGAGAACGACACAGAGCAGCGGAATAATCAGCATTGAAGTGACATCGCCCTGTTTGGTGATAAACCAATCGATATTTCTGGAAATTTTCGTGAACATGATGGCCCCTCTCACCTGCTTCAAGAAGATACGACAGACGACCCTCTCCGAACAGAGAGGGTCGTTTTTAGATTCATCAGCGGGAACTCAGCACCGCTGGTTGGCTCAGTAGTGGTTTACTTATTCGGTTGTCTGTCCTGAAATATAGGTTTCATACGGCCAAGGAGTGGCACCGCTGCGCGCTCTACGCCATACTGCATACTCCTCAATGAGAGCCTCCTGGCTGTCAAGCACCTTTTTGACATCAGGATATTTTTCTTTCACGGAGTCAAGGTATGTTTTGGCCATTTTTCGAAATTCGATAAGTGTTTCCTTGTCCATCATGACAATCTCAACACTCTCGGTGAACTTGTTGATTGCCTCGGCATTGAGTGAGTTGACCCAGTTATAGGCCCATGCCTGAGTCTCCGCAGCGGCAATCTTAACAATCCATTGCAGGTCTTCAGGCAGGCTGTTCCAGGCTTCCATGTTGAAGAACAAACCACACTGAATTCCCGGCTGATGAACACCAGGCTGAATGACGTATTTGGTGATCTCGTCAAAACCCATCGGATAGTTGATTGCCGGTGAGGAGAACTCGGCAGCATCGATGACACCGCGTTCAAGAGCCAGATATACCTCGCCGCCGGGCAGCGGAGAAACTGACGCACCAAGATTATTCATGATGTCCATATACCAGCCAGGGGTTCGAACACGCATACCTTTAAAATCTTCCATCTTTGTGGCACGCTTATTTGAGAACAATCCCATCTCCTGACCG
>JABDPQ010000749.1 GCA_013042695.1 Desulfobacterales bacterium
TATTTGAAGATTCGATCGCTTCACTCATTCGTGCAATCAGGTTATCGATTTGGTTTTCAAGATTGGCAAATTCTCCCTGCAATGATCCGATCGCTTGAGCATTGAGATTGTGCTTCAGAAAAAGGACGTTGTCCCTAAATAGCTTTAAGACGGGATCCATGCTCTTCTCAGCACGATGCATTCGATCTATCATTTCCCGATACTGCAATTGAGTGGCTTCCAACTGTTTTTTACTGGCCCTGGCCAAATCCCTATTTTCATACAATCGCAGTTCATCACTCCATTCATCAAAAAGATCTTCTGATACTGACTCCACTTTCCTGATTTTTGCAGACACCATTGCTGCAGCATCTTTACAATCTTCATACTCGCTGTTCAGACGGTCGTATGCTTTTTTTAGATCGGTTTCTTTGAGTGTCACGACACTGTTGAATTGCTCAAGAGCAGATTTAAACTGCTCCTGAGCATCTACCTGTGAATCCCTGGCACCTTCCACTCTGTCTACCAGAATATCCCGTTTATGAATGCCAACTTTTTCCATTGCTCCATAATAGGTGCTGCTACAACCTCCAAAAATGATGGCGAGAAGAAGACAAAAACTACTAAAATAGGGTACTCTGTAAAGGGCTCTCATAGGTTACCTCTCCGATTCATAATAATAATAGACTGATTGTTGCTTTGGATATCAATGCTCTGCGGATTTTTTTCATTACTATCACGATATCGCGCAGCCTAAAACGGTGCAATGATTTATTCTGCTGTTTTTTACAAAAAACAGGATCTTATCGATGCACCATGAATGAATTGCTCAACCTGACCTAACGCGCAGATATAAACTACCCCGTCACTTTTGACTGAAAGTCAATTCAAAATCAGATAATTCTTCGTTAATGCATATTCAAATGCCGTTCCACCTCTGCCGATATTGCATCGTGTCACCAGATTTCAAATCCCAGGAGATTACCATCCCAATATGAGCCAAGATTTAGTTCCTGCCGACTATAAGTCCCATCATACGAGGGGATATCCTGCCAAGCTTTTAAAGACACAGAAAATCTTCGGTCTCATCCACAAGAAAACAATGTCGTTTGTTGCCGCTGAAAGACTTTGGTGTCTATGATTTTGGCACAATCAACTTTGGTGTTGACATTGTAACCATTACGTTGCAGATTTGATTTCCATCAGATAACCGTTTTTTCAACATTTTAAAGCTGGAGTAACATTGCCATGAAATGCTTCATATCCCTCGTTACGTGCTTGTTACTATGCGTATGCATGGTTCATTCTGCCGGAGCAGAAGAAACCATCAAGCTCGGGGTTGTAACTAAACCTGGGTCGGCACAAAACATCGTTGCCGATAAATTCAAAGAACTGGTAGAGCAGAGATCTCAGGGCGAATTCAAAGTAAAGATCTTTCACTCGGCTTCACTCGGTAATGAAACAGAGATCCTGCAACAGATCCAATTAGGTACCATTCAGCTTGCTATTGTTACTTCTGGCCCGTTTGACAGCTTCGACCCTATTGTCCGGGTTATTGACTACCCGTTTCTGTTCAAGAATTACCGTCAGGTTGATGAGGTCCTCGATGGGCCTCTTGGTTCAGAAATACTAACCAGTCTTGAGAAGTCTGGGTTCAAAGGTCTCTGTTTTTCCGAAAACGGTTTTCGCAACCTAACCAATTCCAAGAGACCCGTTACATCACCATCAGATATTGGCGGAATGAAAATACGAGTGATGTCATCCGCCCTCCATAAAGCAGTCTGGCAAGCACTTGGAGCGAACCCAACACCGATGCCATGGCCCATTTATACGGAACTCGAGCAAGGAGTAATTGATGGTCAGGAAAACCCACTCTGGGTGATGGAAGTATATAAATTCTACGAAATTCAAAAATATATGACACTTACTCGCCATGTCTATTCAGCCCATATTGATGTTGCCTCACTGAACTGGTGGAACAAGCTTGACAAGCAAAACCAGGATTTACTAAAAGAGGCGATGTGTGAGGCAGCCAGGTATCAACGCGCCGATAATCGTGCAAAAAATGAGGCACGGCTAACCATGTTGAAAGATAAAGGCATGCAGGTAGAGGAAAATCCAGATATCAGTTCTTTCAGGTCTCAGGTTGCCGAACTGAAAACTATCGATCTATACAAAAACCCGCAGGTCCAGAAACTTTTGCTTAAGGTGCTTGAAGCAACCAGGTAGTGACCAGTGCAAAAAGAGGGAAGATTTTCCGCTCTTGAGCGGCTCAGCAGTTCGTGCAACAAATACTCTGAAACCAGCCTGCTCGTCCTCGGCTTAACGATGACGGTTATCGTCATCGTTCAGGTCTTCTACCGCTATATTCTCAATCATTCGCTCTTTTGGTCTGAAGAGCTGGCTCGCACTCTTCTTGTGTGGCTCACGTTTATCGGGACATCTGTTGCTTACCACCGCTGCATACACCCAGGGATCGACATGTTCTACAGGCGTTTCTCCCGTCGAATGAAACGATATGCTCGAATGGGGGTCCACGGTGCCTCTTTAGCCTTTTTTTTGGTAATGATATGGTATGGCAGCCAATTTGCGTATTTTGTCAGACTGCAGACCACGCCAGCTCTATCAATACCCAAATGGGTCATCTTTTTAGTCATTCCAATCAGTGGGCTTATTTTAGCACTACATGCACTTGCTTATCTCAGTGAAGAATTCACCAGAGAAGGAAGAAAGCCATGAGCGCCCTTTTACTGCTCCTCGTTCTTGTATTCCTCTTTCTGATTAATACTCCTATCGCAATTGCCATAGCAATTGCATCAATTGGGACAATTGCTGTAAATAGTGATTACCCGTTAATGGTCGTTATTCAAAGGATGTACGCAGGTGCTGACTCATTCCATCTATTGGCAGTACCTCTTTTCATGTATGCTGGGCTTCTTATGGAAAAAGGGGGCATCAGCCGAAGACTTATCGATCTCGCCAATGCCCTCGTGGGATGGCTTCCTGGAGGGTT
>JABDPQ010000750.1 GCA_013042695.1 Desulfobacterales bacterium
CACCCGTGGTATCTTGGCGGAATCATATTTATCTGGTCAGCAGCAGATAAAGTCTATCCCTCAACGCTTATTACCGCATGCATTGTAAGTGCCTATTTTGTTATTGGCAGTTTATTGGAGGAAAGAAAACTGCAGAAAAAGTTTGGCCAGGCATATGAAGATTACCAGAAAGATGTCTCGATGCTGATTCCTGTGAAGTGGCTTCAAGAGCAGCTTAAAAGAAGAACCACAGGAGATAACTGATATGAAAGCACACATCACAGCTTTAGTGAAACAGGTTGAGCCACTTGCAAAACGTTTTTTTCGCTCAACCTCTGCGTTATGCTCTAAATTTTATCCTCGGAATATCATTTATATGCCTCCGGTAAAATTTATCGCATGCTTTGATTTTGAACGAAAACCGTCGTTTTGCAAAAGGCTCACATAGATTAAAAATTCTGCAGACCTAACGTGTGGAACTCTTTTTGCCGCCAACTTTTTGGTTGGCTTTTTTTTGTAATGCTATCTCGCGTTCTTTTGCGTGTTTCTCTGCCTCGGGGTCTCCTGCAATTCTGAGTGTACGGGGAACAGCATTATCAACACGTGCAGTGCAGGATTCACATATTTCACGCGGGCAGTCAGTAATCTCCCAACACGGCGCAAAGCGCAGCAATTTTCTGATGCCGGGTATGGAAATTCCTTCATCATGAATCATATTGCGAATGCAGCCGATCCAGGTAATATCATTTTGGGAAAAGAAACGTCTGTTGCTCTTGCGTACAGGTTTTATTAAACCCTCATCCTCATAAATCCGCAACGTTCTCGGATGGACATTGAGAATCTGCGCTGCCACGCCGATGGAGTAGACAGGTGAATCTGCTGTAATAGGCTGTATTTCCAATTTTTTTCTAACCATATCTGGACCTCCAGGTCACAACCTACACATTGCAGGTATGATTGACAAGGAGGTTATTTCAGCCCGGTCCCACTCAATGGTCAAAACGTCAAAGACCGGATTGTAGGTTATTTTGCCACCTATTGCACCGTACATCTCAGTGATCTTCACTGAGATGTCCACGAAACAGCTTCTCGCCGGCAAGGAATAAAAACCCGCAGAAGGCAAAACCGCTCAGCGTTATAATCAGTTCATGGGGTGTCGGCATATAGCTGAACAACTCCGGATAATCGACCAGGCCCATGCCATGATAATGCGGCAC
The DNA here is from genome assembly GCA_013042695.1 of Desulfobacterales bacterium. Classification (GTDB taxonomy): domain Bacteria; phylum Desulfobacterota; class Desulfobulbia; order Desulfobulbales; family Desulfocapsaceae; genus JABDPQ01. Next base: position 1,197 of record JABDPQ010000750.1, read on the forward strand.
CAACTGGCCAACAATTACCAAGTCATAACGCATGATAAAGATGCCGATCATACCGGCAAGCGACGCCACAAACAGTATACGCATATTGCGACCCCGTACCGCAAGGATCAAAATAAACGGGATGATCATGCCCAGGGCTACCTCGCCCACCCAGAAATTGATCGAGTAAGGACCGTTCAATAAGGACATCATCGCGGCATATTTACCCGGAGGATTCCCCGTTACACCCGTTATCATCTTCCAACTGGTAAAAAACAGGATGATCGCCATCATCAAGGCACCAAGTTTGGCTACGCTCTCCATAGACGACTTCATCTCAGGGCTCATCTTCCAGTTGTTGGCTCGATAGGCCAAATAGGTGAAAAAAATGATCGCCACACAACCTGACATCGCCGCTGAGGTAATAAAGTAGATCGGCATATACGGCCCATGCCAGAATTCACGACCACTCAGCAAGCCAAATACGGCTCCAAGGTTCGAGTGCGCTACCACACCGGTAAGAAGACCGGCAAGCCCGAACATCATTGCGGTGCGATGCTGATCCTTCTGAAGCATCACAAACTCGATCATCATGAAAAAGAGATACGCTCCATAAGGTGTGCCCATCCACCAGATGTTCGAAGTCGGATTGGCGCCAAGAACATTGCCAACAGGCATGCGCCAGGAGTTCTCGATCTCAAAGGCGATTACCAGAAAACCCGCAACGATCGTCGCTACCGACATGAATACTGCGCGCTTGGCTATCGGATTAAAGTTCTTAAAACCAAAAACGTGTCCTACCGATGCAACAATGCAGAGACCCGTGGAGGTAACAACAAAGAAGACATAGGCGCCGATCAAGATACCCCACGGGACGGCACGACTTACGCCGAAGGTATGCTCATGGCCCGCAACAATTGAATGGATGCCGGCCATGACGCCTACTATGGTCAGAAATCCACACAGAAAAACTGCAGCCGAATATTTCCACGAACTGGATGTCTCCAGACCGCCTTCCTGCGGCAGAACTCCCGCTAATAAATTGTTCATCGTTCTCACTCCTTTGGTGTTATTGCCCATATATACATATCCAGTCTATATTCTTT
>JABDPQ010000412.1 GCA_013042695.1 Desulfobacterales bacterium
GTTTGGTGCTGCAGGATCTCTGCGATAATTTGTTGGGGCGAATCAAATCTGGTCATCTTTCCATTGATAAATGCCGACACCATTCCACGTTCTTCCGAGACCACCAATACCAGGGCATCGGTCACTTCTGCCAGCCCCATTGCAGCGTGATGCCTGGTGCCATATTGTTCAGCCAACCGAGAAGTCTGGGAAATCGGCAGACGAACGCCGAACCTGCATAACTTATTGTTTTCAATGATCATCGCACCATCATGGCCTGGTGAATTTGGGTCAAAAATGCTCATGATCAGAGGAACGCTGGCTTCGGCGGTCAATGGATAGCCGCCGGACAATTTCTCCTCAACGGGTTCTCTGCCGGGATAGACAATAAGCGCACCCTGTTTTTTCTGGCCCAGCTGCCACAAACTATCCGCAACAATTTGTGTCAGACTCTGGTCTGCAGAAGTATGGCGCGATCCATACAGAGACACAATTTTCTCTAATATTTTCCTGAGTTCTGGCTGAAATATCACGATCAGAGCCAAGACTGCCACCTGACTGACATTCTGAAAGATCCACTCAATCCCTTCCAGGTTAAGCATACTGGCTAAACCAAAAATGAGAAAGGCAGCAGCAATTCCAACAAGTATTTTCCAGGTACCGAGGCGGACCAGTGTACGGTGAAGAAAGAAAAGACCAGCACTGATAAGCAGGATATCGAGAGCTGCGCGCCAACTCAGAAGTTCATTTATGATAAAATGTACTTTACTCATGATTAATTATCGATTAGCTCACGTTTTATATGGATTATACTTAAAGGGTGGGTTCTTTATAGAAGTTCAGCGCGGTAGAAGAAGGTAATGTCAAATTTTGTTTAAATTTTCTTATTTTCTTACCCCCCTGAAGGCGGACTAGTATACACTGTAATTGATGGTTTCTCAGTAGAATTCTGATTTTTGTTTAGCAGAACCGCAAAAGGTCACCTGACGAGGAAGAATAAAACCAGCTCAAAGTATTTAGCTGATAAAAGCACTAATCAGAGGGATACTCTGACATTGTGAAGCTGGTTGAATCTGCTTCTGGCAGATGACTCTAACGTCTTACTGAGCATTTCAACAATTTTCTAACTAACACGGTCAAAGACACTATGGCACGCCTGATAAAACAAAGAGATTTAGTCCTTGGAAAATCACCAGGATCACTTGTCTTCATTGGCAACCAAAAAATTGACTTTACCACATTGAGGATCATTGATTACAACAAGTCATCCCTTGAGGAACTGGAGCGTCTGCATTTCCACGATATTCCGGATATCTCTCTGGATGACAACATTCGCTGGTTAAGTATTTATGGCCTTCACGATACCGAGTTAATAGATGACATTGGCGGCTATTTTACTATTCATCCACTGATTCTTGAAGACATCGTCAATACAGGGCAACGCCCTAAAATTGAGGAATATGATGACCATGTTTTCGTGGTTATCAAAATCGTCAGATTTAATGCTGAAGAGCAGAAGGTAAACAGTGATCAATTAAGCCTGCTGGCTGGACCTGATTATCTACTCAGCTTCCATGAACAGCCAATCGACGTGTTCAAACCATTACGTGAAAGACTTCGCAAGCCTAAGAGCCGGTTGCGTGAAAACAATGTGGGTTACCTGTTGTATGCCATTCTTGACACCGTTGTCGACAATTATCTGGCAGCCATTGAGAGCCTCGGAGGCCGTATCGAGGATCTCGAAGATATGGTCCTGGAAGATCCAGATCCGGAAGTTCTTGATCGCATAACGAAATATAAGAGAGAGATCAATTTCCTGCGTAAAACAATCCACCCGGCAAGAGATCTTGTGATGCGAATCGGCCGGCTTGAAACAGGTCTGATTCTTGAACCAGTTATTCCGTTTCTTAAAGACCTTCAGGACCATATGACCCAGGCAGAAGAGTCGCTTGAGACATATCGAGAAATGCTCACAGATCAGCTGAACACCTACCATACAACGGTCAGCTACAAGCTCAATGATATTATGAAAGTCCTGACGATTTTTGCAGCTATCTTCATTCCCCTAACCTTTATCGCGGGTATTTACGGCACCAACTTTCAGTATCTGCCGGAGCTGCAATTCAAGTACAGCTACTTTATATTCTGGGCTATACTCATTTTGGTAGCACTTGGCATGCTTCGCTATTTCAAGAAGAAAGGCTGGTTATAGGATAACAATCTTTTCTTTCACTCCAATTCTAGTCTATCACCTGTTTTCTCTCTACCTCGTAGTAGACGCTTATCAACCAGTCGGAGTAGTCTATGCCAATTTCTCGCAATTTCTGCAATAACATGTTCTTAAATGTGGTCTCTAAGGGCCCTCCCCGGCCCGGCCAAATCCTAAATTTCAACCGGGCTATTTTCCGCCCATCACTGGTAGAGATGTCTTCTTCTATACTGGGGGATGGATAAACAAACCAGGGAATTGATCAAAAAATGAAGTCATGCATGATTCAAACATTGAGTTCAAAGGGGTACGATCTTGTCCATACGGCATTGCCACGTCAACGAGGCACCGAACATATCCTTTTGGATAATTGATAACATTGGTAATACTCCGGTTTGGAATAAAAATTTCAGCGCCCATGCTGTTCTCCAAAAATTTTTCGCATGCCTTGACTTTGAACGAAAATCATCATTTTACAAAAGGCTCGAGAATAAACTTTTTTGAGATCGAAAGGGCAGGAAAATGACGAATACTCCAACGCTTGAGAGTTCTAATGCCATCAGATGCTTCAAACCTATATATAAAACCTGTAATGTTGGGCCTATGTGCTTATCTTTTTCGTGTTTAGTTATTCAGACCAGTATTACCGATACTGAGACCTGAGGAATCACTGATAGAGCCATGGAAGAAAATCGAGACATGCTGGAAGCGGCTAATTCGAGTACCAAAGCAATACCATCCGAATCGATTCTGTTGAGTATCAAAAAATTGTTCCAAGGTCGTCCTGCGGCAGATCGGGAGCTTATTGAGTCTATCGTTGAAACAGTGGAACCTAAGATAAAACGGGTACGAGGGTATCGAAAACGGCTGCAAGGGCCACTTCAGGTCTGCCAGAAGCATTGTAAAAAAATCGTTGCAGGTATTCCCGGACCGATTTATCTGAAACAAGCTGATTATTACGCCGATCCTCTCATTAATGCTGCTTTTGCAGGCTCAGAGAAAATAGAAGATCTTTTATCGAAATCAGATACTTTGAGTCTTATAGCAGGTGCTCCATCTGGGTTGGAAAGAGTTGCACTTCTGACCATGACGCGTACAGACAGAACTATCTTTGGCCGAGGTAAACACGGTGACATGATTGTCGGCGATGAAAGGTTGAAATCAATTACTTTTTCAGACCATAAAATAGTTGGGCTGGCTGAGAATATTGAATCTTCACACAAGCTGCTGGAAAAATACATTTTGGAGATTATTATCGATTCAGCCTCGCATGAGTTGGCAGCCCGCAGAGCCAATCTTGGAGAGCTAAGACAACGCCGTGAGAAGTTGCAGGCCATGTGGGAAATGTTTGGCGGCAAAAATCATGCTGATACAATTGTAAGTCTGCATCCTCCTGATGAAGATGAGAACCTGGAAAAAGTTGAGTCTATGCTCGAAGAGACCGAGAATGAGTTGAGTTTTGCAATTAAGAGCTATGAAACACCGAAGGATTGGTTAATTTTTCTGGAACATTACCTCTCTGCACCTGAAAGAATTATGGCTGTGAACCTGGTATCATTGAGACTTGACTGGAGAAATGTCTTATCCGAGGACCCAGACGAAAAAGCAAACACCATAACATTCGCCCAATGTTCGATAGCTGAAGAAGTGACTCGAGATGCGGTATTCATTGCTTATTCATTAGAACCTAAGAATCAAGCTGACCTGGTTAACCCAAACAGCCCTCCCCCAGCCTAGCGATTCATGAACCTCACCCTGCCTGACATGTTCTCTACCCCACAACATCTTCTGTTAAATTACACCAATCTCCCACAAGGGCTGATGCAGACTGATCAGATGAGCCCAACAGCATCAAGAAATAAATCTGATTAATTTTTATTTTACGAAACGCAATACTTTTTCTTGACGAATACCACAATGTGGTAGTAAAATTATTTATAAAAGGATGATGAGTTCGTTGTATGAGTCCGTCTTTTTCAAAAAAGACCATCGGAAAGGCCGTGGAATAGTGCGGGATGTTCCACTATGAAGATATCATCTGTTTTGTTAATTATACTGCTTTTCTCTATTACCCAGAATCTGATCCTGTCTATCAGCATTTCCAATCGAACCGACCGAGGAACTTACCATGTTGCATGTACTTATCCTGAGTGAGCATAACTCGGGCAGAGGCCAGATTGCCTGCAAATATCTTCATGAACTGGGAGGCGATTTCTTCACCATAGAATGCACTGGACTGAAGACGAGACCATTAAACCCGCTTGTTGCCCTGGTCATGAGGGAAGAGGGATATCGGCTTAATGATAGTAATGATAACGTCTCTGTTACCGACTTTCTCAAAATGGAGCACAAGTACGATATTGTCATCACAATGTGCTCAACAGAGTCCTGCCTTCAATGCCCCGCTTTCCCAAAGTGCGCGTTGCGATTGCATTGGCATCATGAGGATCCGGGTAAAATTGCTGGAAACAGAATTGATCGGCTACAAAAGACCAGGTCCATAAGGGAGGGTATCAAAGCAGATGTGATCAATTTAATTAGAACTTATCAAGAAGAAGGAATGAATATGCTGGTAAATCATTAGATTAAGATCGGCACCTTCTCTCCTGTTCGACAATATTGATCAAAACCCCGGTTTTTTAACACACCCAGGCTTATCTTTTACAAATCGTATCTTCGGATACACTTCAACTGCTCTTCTAACCCGGAAATTCTCTCCAGCAAATCCAGGACAAGACCACACCCGGCAAGGTTCAGACCAAGGTCATTTTTCAATCTCTGGATTTTCCGCACCCTGGCAACGATATTGTCTTCAAATAAAGGTTCGGGTGTTTCAACTTCTGGATCAATAAGGCCCAGCACAATATATCTGCGGAGTTTTTCCGGGTGCATCCCAACAAGTCTGCCAAGTTCGTCAATCGTTATCAGCTTTTCATCAAGGTGCTGCCCGTAGATGATAAGATCATATCTTTTCATAATGCTTTGCCCTTTGGTTCCTGTCTTTACGCGGATTAAAGCGGGAAGTTTCTGACAATTCCTGGAAGAGCCGCCTTTCCTCATCACTTAAGGTAACAGGAACTCGAATCTCGGTTTCTACTATAATGTCTCCAGCGCCCTCACCTTTCTTCGGCAGTCCCTTGTTTTTTAAACGAAAGCGCTTGCCGTTCTGGGTACCCGGAGGAATTGATAGGGTCACTGTTCCATCAACTGTTTTTATGGTTATCTTTGCTCCAAGCACAGCTTCCCATGGAGAAATTACCACTGATGTATGTAAATCATGTCCTGAGACTTGAAACCTGGGATCAGCTGTGATTGAAATTCTGAGCAGCAAATCACCATTTGGCCCATGACCAAACCCCTTCCCCCCTTGACCTGCAAGCCGAATAACTGATCCATTCGTCACCCCCTTTGGAATCTTAACCTGTAGGTTTTTTTCTTTCGGCCGCATCTGTCCATCTGCAAGCGCATCAAAGGTCTGAAAAGATATTGTTCGTGTTGCGCCATGAAAAACTTCGGCCAGACCCAGTGTGATTTCAGCTTCGTGGGTGCTGCCGGGCGAATCGTAAAAGCTGGAAGATCTACTTTCTGCAGTGCTCTTTGAACGACCTCCACCAAAAAGATTGTTAAAAAAATCACTAAAATCTTCTGAGCTTCGAAAAGTTTCGCCATTGCCATATCTGAATGATTGAGAAAAACCATTTCCTGATCGGTATTGACCTGCTCCGGCTTGCCACCCAGGGGG
>JABDPQ010000414.1 GCA_013042695.1 Desulfobacterales bacterium
AGCCATTATTTTTTTAAAATAATCGATTGAGATGACAACATTGCCAAATACGAGCTTGACGTGGTCAATGTCTTTTTCGGAACATGTTGGCACGCGCTTACTGGTCGTAGATAGTTGTGCAAGATTGTTCTCGCGGACTCTGATCGAACGGAAATGCCTATGTTCAGAGGCTCTGCCGAAAATAAGTCCGCAGCAGACAAGCACAACAAATATGATGATTCCGTTCATGGCAGAGATCTTTTTACCGTAACTGCTGTGCCATAGACATATATTTCTGATGCTCCGGCAGTAACTGAAGACGTGGAAAAACGTATATTGACAATACCATTTGCCCCAAGGGCAGTCGCTTCTTCTTTCATACGGGACAAGGCCTGATCGCGTGATTCCGACAATAGCTCAGTATATCCTTTGAGCTCGCCGCCAAATACATTTTTCACACTTGCCATGAGATCGCGTCCAACATGCTTTGCCCGCACACTGCTGCCTGAAACAATGCCGTGACTTGTAACAATTGAGGTGCCAGGAATCGTTTCAATGTTTGATAGATACATTATTGTGCTCCGTTACGTTTGCTGGTGGCGATACAAACCACTCATAAATGAACCTTCATTATAGCACTTTTTTTTACAGGCAAAAGTGATGTTGTCCTGAAATTATCCGGTGAGTAGGTAAAACGGGAATTCGCTATAATGGTGCTACCCGCTATAGGAGGTTCAATGAGCGGGTAGTAGATCAGGAAGGATTGCCGTTTAATTAGGCGGCGAAAGAATCGGTAAAGAGTTGTTCGATGGCAAGTCTGCCGGCATCACTCAAATATCTGGTTCCAGACCCGACAAAGGTATCGTACCTGATACGGGGAGTATCTTCCTGCCAGCTGTTTCGCCAGGTAAACCATTTTTCAGACGGTTGGTCGAAAACGTGCAGCGGTCGGTTAAATATCTTTGCGAGCTGCACTGCCCAGCCAGTTCCGCCCTTAACCGAGTCATCGTCCTGAATACTGCCGACAACAAAAATCTGATGTCCACTGTTTACCATGTGGAATATCGTCTGCAGAACTTTACGGATTTTTTCTGTTTCGTAATAGGTGCGGTTCAGCATTCTCGAAGCCAGTTCCATACTGATGTCTCCTCGTTCAAGCTCTTCCTGGCTCAGGGTGACCGTGTTTTTATCCCGAGAGAGTTTATGATCCTCAAAGGTATAAATGACTTCATTAATACCGTATTTTTCAGCAGCTTCACCAAAGGTTGTTTCGGCTCCTTTCAGGCCGCCGCTGTATAACGTACAATTTTTAGGATCCATTAATGCACCTCGCTAAGGGTTCTTGAGTGAAAAAAATCGTCAGACGATTTTATAATACAGGAAATCAATAAGGCAATCTCAACGACCAGATTAATGTTCATTTCCTTTCATTTTTTTATTGCTTTGAGAAAAACACGATAGGGTGCCGGAAACCCTTCGATGGTAAGAGACGGATTATCAGGGTCGATGAAATCATCATATGATTCGAAAACCATCCAATCTGTCCGGCGCTGTTCATCAGAACTCATCGGGTGAGAGAAAAAGAGATCGGCTGAGATAAAGCCGGCACGCAATATCCAGTTTTTCAGACAGCTTCCCGTAGGTACAAAATAAGTGCCGGGTGCCTTGGCATACGTTCTATCAGGAAACAGTGCAATAGGTTCTTCTCCCGGGATCGCCTGAGATTCGATAATAACACTTCCTCCGGGTTTTAAAGCTGAAAAGACATCTTTAAGCGCATCGACAGGAGAAGAACGATGATAAATAACACCCATTAAGAAAATGATGTCAAAGGTTTCCGGAAACAGGCCGAGGTGCTCAATGCCAAGCAAGTCTGTTTCCAGATTATCAAAACCTGCCATGGTGTTGAGCGCTTTAAAGCAATAATAGTGTTGGACAGAGGGTTCAAAACCGAGGATGAATCGTGGTTGATGCGGGGTCATGCGGAACATGTAATAGCCATTATTACAGCCAATGTCAGCGACAACTTTGTCATATAAGTCAGGTAGTTGTGGCTTTATTCTGTTCCATTTTCGTTCGCTGCGCCATTCTGCATCAATCTCAACACCAAATATGGAAAAGGGGCCTTTTCTCCATGGCATGAACGCTTTGAGAGCCTGGCGGATTTCAGCCTGTGCAGAGCTAGAGCACTCGGAAATGCTGCCGATGGAAACAACATCGCCTGAACAATCTAATCTCTCTGCCTTGTATTTTTGCAAAAACTCACACGGAAGGCGATATCGTAGAAATCCCTTTTTCTGCTGGTTAACCCAGCGCAGACGTTCTTTGAGAAGCGCATTGATTTCTTTTTCCTGAATATGGGCGGGTAAAAATCTTAAATAACTCATAATGCAGGGGATTTTCTAATCAGGTTTGAGCGCCATGATCGAGGAAAAATTAAACCACTGAAAGAAGCTTTCAACGGGCTCAAAGCCGGAATCGATGAGCAGTCTGATGTTCTCCGAAGTGGAAAACGGGATCAAAATATTTTCAAGAGCTTCACGTTTTTTGGCAATTTCAAGCTCTGAATAGCCACGATCACGCTTATGGTTGTGATAGATTTCGATAAAGCTGCGGTTGAGACGCTTATCCGGGAGAATTGTTTTCTCGCTGAGTATGAGCACCCCTCCTGGTCTGAGATTTTCGTAGAGGCGTTCAATCAATGGCTGTCTAAGAATCGGCCTGATGAACTGCAGGGTATAATTGAGAATGAAGGCGCCGGTTCCGGCTCGGTTGAGCTTAGTGATATCTTCGAGATAAAATTTCACAGACTGCTTTTTTGAATAGAACTCTGATTTAAGTCGGGCTTTTTCCAGCATGGCAGGGGACGAGTCAATGCCAATAAATTGAAGATCTTTGTTTTTCAAAATCCGGGCAAACTCTAATAACGGTGTGCCGGTTGCACAGCCAAGATCACAAATGCTGTCCTTGGTTTGGAGGTAGAGGTCAAGTATTTTTGCGGTTGACTGGATTACTTCATGATAAAACGGCACCGAGCGATCAAGCATGTCATCAAAAACTTCGACAACATTTTCGTTGAAATCAAAATCCTCAGGAATGTTTTCGATGTTGTAGAGACTGTCTTTCGGCGGTACCATAAAACCGTCTATTTCTTAAACCAGCTACCATCAGGTTTTTGGAACCAGTGGCCAGAGCTGCCCACTGACAGAATTTGTTTGGCGCGACGTTGGCCAACGAGTTTGCTGTCAACACCTTCTTTTTTGGCGATAGCATTATAGACGCTTTGACGATCTTTGTTTTCACCTTGGACAACGCTTTTTTCTGGTTGGCTGCTGCTGCGGTATTCGAGAAAACCACGATTGTTCTCTCCGATTGCCCCTTTATCCTTCAATGAATTAATGGCAGGAATTCTGGCCACCATCCTATCTTTGATTGAGGCGGTATAAGCGCTGGTTCCGCTCAGAATAAAAAGGGCTATGACAAGACTAATGCTGATTCGGATATAATTCCGATTTAACATGATATTCCTCCGATAACAGTATTATTGAGATGCATCTTTTTGAGCGGCCTGATCAATATCCCCGAAAAAGTCATCGAGAGCTCGATCAACT
>JABDPQ010000763.1 GCA_013042695.1 Desulfobacterales bacterium
TCTGGGGGTTAAAACAACTTGAGTTGCATATAATGAAGCTGTTTATAATCCCCTTCTCCTTGTTTCTTTACATATTGGCGGACAACGTCTTCATTTCCGCGTTTGCTTACTGTATTTATGTAGTACCCATCAGTCCAAAATTCTCCACCCCACAGATCCTTTTTGACTGATGGAACTCGACGAAATATTTCTCGTGCTGTTATGCTTTTTATCGTGCGTACAATTTTTGTGGGACTATACGTAGGCACCGATTGGACCAAAAAGTGGACATGGTCATTATCGGTTCCTATCTCAACAAAATGCATCTCGTAACGTATAGATATATCAACACAAATGTCTTTCAATACTTTATCAACTTCGTCTGATAAAACCACTTTTCGATATTTGGCAGGACAGACTATATGATACAACAACACTGATACATTATGGCTCTTGTGGATATAAATACTCATCCAGCCAAATTAGCACCTTAACTGCTACGCGGCAAGCCGCGGGGAATTTACCCTAAGAGAGATTAACTAACTTTTTAGCCGATTATGACAAAATGGATCTTTGCAAACTTTGTCAATGCATAAGTTTGGTCAGTGTTCAGCTTATATAATCAAAGAATTTATTTAGCTATGTTGAGAGAGGTGGAACGTCTTACAATATCGATTGACAAATGTTATGTATAACGTATTATACGACAAACTGTAAGGCGAGCCTACGAAAGTTGTTCCTGTTAAATCTATAACCTTGAATATGTCAATTTTATTATAATAAATCAATTACATGCACTGCCACATTATATGGTTTTACACGTCTTTACGCTGCATGTTGTGGCAAGCAATAACGGAGATCGTTGTTGAATCAAAAATTCAACCTGGTCTCCATCACCGCTTAAAAAGGAGGATTGGGATGAAGAAGTCATGCTTTTTAGTTCTTTTGGTAAGTATAACCTTGGTTTCAGCTCAGGCTTTTGGAGCTGATTTCGTGATGAAATTCGGTATTTCACAACCCCAGGGAAGCGACAGGGCAACTTCAATGGAGTATTTCGCTGCGGAAGTTGAAAAGCGATCCGGCGGGAAGCTGAAAGTCGAGAATTATTTCGGTGCGGTCCTGGGTAACGAGCGTGAAATGATGGATATGGTGGCAACCGGTGCGCTTCAGGGAACACGAGGCGGTATGTTCGTTGACGCCAATCCCAAAATGGTAATTTTCATGATGCCTTTTCTAGTAAATGGTTGGGACCAAGCTACAAAATTGGTGCAGAGCGACTGGGCCATGGGGTTGGCTAAGGAAGCCGAAAAAAATGGTTATCACATCCCGGCGATAGGGGTATCAAATGGCTTTCGAGCTTGGTCCAACAACATTAAGCCGATCACGTCGGCGGAAGATTTCAGCGGGCTTCGAATCAGGGTTCCCCAGCAGGAAGTATATCAGCTGTCAATGAAATCTTTCGGTGCTAATCCTATAGCAATGGCCTATAGCGATGTATACCAGGCACTGCAGACGAATGTTCTAGATGGACAAGATAATGCCCCCGCTAATATCTACGATTACAAAATCTATGAACAGCAGAAATACGTGACAATCAGCAACTATGCAACTGGCCCGGATCCCTTCATGGTTAGTCTGGAGTGGTACAAAAAACTACCTGCCGATCTGCAGAAAATTCACGACGACGTTGCCAAAGAGGCGATGAAACTGTGTGATGAATTACAGCAGAAGCATGAAGGTGAGATAATTCTGAAATTGGCGGCCGCCGAGAATGTCGTCTCACTTAACTATGTCAAAGCTGCAGCTTTGAAGGATTTTCAGAAGCGTGCCAAGCCGGTATATGACCACTTTATTAAAAGGGGTGATTTCACCCAGGCAGATCTCGATGCAGCCATGAAAGCTGCATCAGGCATGTAAGGGTTTTTAAAGTGAGCGGCTCTTGCCATACAACAGAGCCGCTCACTCCTCCGATACTCTTCATCATCCGTTGCACTGCCTGCCGATCATTTCTTGATGGAATAGGTGTAGAACGGTCAGTAGCTGTCAGGACATCCCCCCACGTACAGTTCAACGCTGTACGATTTGTAGTGCGCCATTTTTGTAAAGAGGAGATCCGGTATGAATGAGGGTCCGGCACAAAAGACAGGATTCATCAGCCTGGTAGCTTCGTTAGATCACTATCTCACTGTTATACTAAAGGCGATGATGGCTGTAATGCTGCTTATTCTGGGGAGTCTGGTTTTTGTAACCGTTGTGTTGAGATACGGGTTTAAGTACTCACCATTCGGAATGTATGAATCTCTACCCGTAATTTTTGCCCACTGCACTGCTATAGGATCAGCACTTGCGGTTGCCAGTCGGGAACATATATCGGTACCGGTTATATTTGATATTGTCCCACAAAGCTGGGCTAAATATTTGGATGTAATGATATTTATTCTTCTGATTTTTATCAACAGTGTCATTTTCTGGGAATCCATCGGCTGGCTCAAGAAGACGGGATTCTTTATGATGCCTTCTCTACAGATACCTCAGATATATCCGAAATCATGCATCACAATTGCGGCTGTACTGTCAATTTTATTCTGTGTGATACGTATCATCATGGTTCTTTTTGGCGATGAAAAGCCGGAGTGGTTTTCAGAAAGAGGTCAGGAGAAGAAATGATCACTTTACTCATTAGTCTTTTCATACTTTTAGCTCTCGGTGTACCTGTCGCTTTCGCCATTGGCCTGTCTGCTTTCAGCTATTTCGTCATTTTCAACCCGTCACTGATTCAGATATTGCCTCAGAGGATGTATGCGGGAATCGATTCCTACGCCATGATTGCCCTGCCGCTTTTTATATTCATGGGGCAGGTGATGAATGCCAGTACCATTACCAAGCAGTTGATTGACTTTGCTTTGATCTTTGTTGGGAGGCTCAAAGGGGGGCTGCTGTACGTTGACGTTGCTGCAAGTTTGATTTTCGGCGGTATATCGGGATCTTCCACTTCAGATGTTGCCTCCATCGGGCAGATTCTGATACCGGAGCAGCAGAGGCG
>JABDPQ010000416.1 GCA_013042695.1 Desulfobacterales bacterium
TCAAAATGCCTAGAAGATTCGTTCTAGTTGTGATCGCAGCAATACTAATCATGACCATTTATAATGAGATCACGAAGAAGAATGACAAGCGCTTTGAAGAATGTGTGAGCCGGGGTGTCAAATATTACAAAGATATTGGTTCATATCCTACACTTGCCGCCCCGCCAAACGTGGGCCGGAGTGCCGATGATGTTGCAGTAGAACGGTGCGGGATAACGACAACTGCTTACTAATACGTGTAAATAAAAATGATAACATATACTTAAAAGGTACTGTGGCGCTTTTTTTATCGAAGGTAATTCGCAATTTCGATGTTTTTTTAGCGAGGGAAAATTTTCTATAGCACCACCACATTAATGAGGTATCTATGCCAGCACAGGAATGGACTGTAAATGCCTTGTCTGTTGAATTAAGGCGAGATAGGTGAACAATTAATCGAGTAATTGACGAGTCCAACATTGAGCCTGTTAGAGAACAGGGCTGGTCGAAGCTGTTCCATATGGCGGACATTGTTGATTCGATGTTCGCAGAAGATCGGCTTGATTTACTACAAGAGCGTGCGGCACTGGCGCGAGCGCAGCGAATCAAGGTTGAGCGTGATAATCAGATTGCCATTGAGCGAAAAATGATACCACAGGAGGAAGTTGAGGCCGCTTTCACGGAACTCAAGACAGTGATTGACTATACCTTTTGAACCATTTTTCCAACCGGAAATTACCGCCACTACTCGCCCAAGAGCGCGATGTTCATAAATGTGCGGCTTTGCTGAGGCAAGCTAGGGATGAAATGTTCACCGCAATGAATGAAAATTTTCATGGCCGACTTCACAACCCAAGCCACAAAACTGTATTATGGGCCAACGATATGGGAGCAATACTACCCTGATAGGAGGTAGCGTTACGCTCATAATTTCTCTGCTTCTTTTACTTCTGCCGTTTATCGCAGCTATCGTGACTGGATTACTTGGTTTATGTGCTGGATTCTTTACCATTCACACATCAGCCATCGGACTATTGAACTCAAAGCTCGCCGGAGGAGAGGGTCGTGCTAACGCTTTGTATGTTCTCTTCTATTACGCAGGAGCGTGGATAGGAATTACAACGTGTGGTTTTGCATATAAATTTGGAAGTTGGGAAGCTGTCGTTTATCTCTGTCTTGCGATTCTGCTTGTGCCCTTGATAATTGGTATCGTTGAGTCACGCCAGAAAACTGATAATAAATGATATAGCAACCATTATTTCAAAGAAAGAGATTTTTAGTGGAGCGAATTAACAAGATGCAAAGTACAATTTACCTGGCAATCTTCGCGCCTCACAATGATACCCGAATCATGATACAACCACCTAGACAAGGAGGGATACATTGCTTGTTGAGATGAACCTCGCAACAATCAGCATGAGCGGAATGATACTTTTAATTGCCGCTAGCATAAGGGGATTCAGTGGTTTTGGACTCGCTCTTGTCTCTGTTCCACTTCTCTCCATGATCATGCCGCCAATGTCATTTGTACCGCTTATTTTTGGTATGCAGATCATTGCCGTTTTTTTTGGGTTAAAACGGACATTACAGGATGTTCAATGGAACCAGATCGTTCCACTGGTTCCGGGAGGCTTCATCGGCACCTGGGTCGGGCTTTTACTGCTTTACCGGATCAATCCGGAGTTTCTCGGCATCATTATTGCGGTAGCCGTGGTTCTGGTGGCTGCTTCTTTGCTGAAAGGATTGCGCTTCAGCCGACACTTCTCAAAACCTGAAACTGCCATTATCGGCATGCTGGCAGGAATCTTGAACGGGGCGGCAAGCCTTCCGGGACCACCCGTGATACTTGCTCAACTCGTAATGCCCAATACCAATAAAATGGTCCGTTCAAACCTGATCATTTTTTTTACCATTCTCTCACTACTCGGTCTCACTTCAATTGTTGTGGGCGGTAAACTGAATGAAACACACGTCTATCTGATTGCAACCTCCGCCCCCTTTCTCATCCTCGGGACTTGGCTCGGTGAACGACTGTTTTATAATCCAGTAATGTTCCCTTACTACAGACGAATAAGCACCTACCTATTATTGACGATAGGTGTTATGAAGTTTATTGAGGTGGTGCTCAAAATCATCAGTCCCGGAAACTGATTTTTATGGTGAGCTAATGCAGCGGGTCCGATATCCCTGCCCCTCGGCAGATCAATATCATCTGCCGAACGAGCAATTCCCAAGCTATGTGAAAGTGGCGCCATATGGTTTCTCGGAAATCGATACAGGGTTCCAAACCTGCACTGCCAGTGAGCCGAATTATGGGTCTATGATTCCTGTTTTGGACGAATAGTGGGTTCGAGCGTTGTTGTGTTTATCCCGTAAAAACCACAACACCTTTATTATTTCAATATCTTACTTCTCATAAGCCTCCTTTGGCATTGAATTTGCTTTTAAAGCGATTATTGAAATCGGGGAGCAAAGGTAGGACATAATCTTTTGATGATAAAGTCTCTATTATGAAGGCAATACAAAAGCATGCCGTAGTGTATCTCGCTATCCTCGGCGTTTCAGACGCTCTGGATACCAAACAGGTAGAGGAAGTGGAAGAAGTTTACTGGGAGCATCTTCACCCGGAAGCATAGTATAAGTTTCGGGACAAGGATTTTTGTCCACTCACTGCGGCAATGGATAGTCACGGCAGGAATTTATACGAAGATGTGAAAGAAGTAACGCGACAAAAACTTCCTGATATCTATGAAAAATGAGGCATAACGGAATAGTTGCATCTCCTTGTCTCAACAAGGGAACTGACAGCTTGAAGGTGAATGGAACCACGAGAGAATCAATCAATAGCCCTTGTACTGGAAAAAAAATATGGTTGAGTTTTTGTTGCCAGTTTGTTGAAAAGCTTGCTGAGGAGTTCTACATCGAGTTTTCTGCGACCAGCCATTGAATGTAAGGGTAAAACGATAAAAAAAAGAGTTTAAAAAAGAGACATATACTCAGTCCATGGAAAGGCCACAAGGCTTCTGCAAAACGATAGATGTGGCCGACAAGAGCACGCACTTGATCTGTCAGAACACGGGACTGGCAATGTACATGATTACTATCGGCTCCGGTTTTAGCTATTGTTGATGAGTGCCGCGTGACTAACCACTCGGAGGTGATGCGAAAAGATTCAGAAAAATACGTTATTATTGAGGGTGCAGCCATAAAGTCGGTTTTTGGGCGTTTTGAAAAAGCGACTATTATTCAACAATATCCAATAAGAAAGGAGCAAGGTATGAAGAAAAACACGCAGTTGCTGCCGTTGATCGCCGTTATCGTCTTTTCAATTAGTCTTGTATTTTCTTATTCTTCTGCCACGTGGGCAGCGGGACCGTCCAAGGATACGTCCGCCGTTCTTAAGGGTGGCGGGGGGGCCGTTGGGGGAATAGGCTTCATGGTAATGACCGGCATGTCGAAAGTGGTGAAGGATGAATATAAACGAATGGATTTCACGGTCGTGCCGGGTGGATGGGTCGGCAACCTTCCTAGGACGAACTCGGGCGAGATGGATCTTGCCAGCACGACAGTGGCCATGTGTGCTCTGGCCTCAGCCCAGAAAGAACCCTTCAAGAAGCCCCTTCCCAATGTCAGATCACTCTACAGCACGCAGGACAAGCTGCATTATTTTGCCATCGTAAGAAAAGACCTGCCTGTCGATACCTTAAAGGAACTCTTCACTAAAAAACCTGCCGTTAAGCTCTGCACCATTAACAAAGGGACGACCACCGAGATGATGTGGCGGAATGTCTTCGAGTCTCAGGGATCTTCCTGGGAAGATGTCGAGAAATGGGGTGGCAAAATGAATTTCGTGGCCTGGGGGGATGCGGTCAATCTGGTGAAGGATGGCCACGCTGATGGCATTCTGGCCGTAGGCGCCTCTTCCATTGGCTGGGCCATGGATCTGACCAATTCGAGAGAGATGAAGATTCTCAAATGGGACGATACAATGCTTGACATGCTGAAAAAGCAATTCGGTTTCGATAAGGGTGTCATCCCTGGCAAGACCTACCCGGGTATTGATGAAGATGTCGTCTGTCCGGCCGATCAGGGTGAGATAATTGTCAATGCCAAGGTTCCCGATGATGTCGTGACCGCCATACTGACAGCCTTGGCAGATAATGCCGATAAGTATTCAGGATTCCATAGTAGTTTGGCGAATTTTAAGGCGGAAGGCATGGCAAAATCACTGCTGTTGCCCCTGCATCCGGCAGCGCTTGAGTTTTATAAGAGCCGGGGAATAGCAACTCCATAAGACAACTTGAGGAGGGTCTGCCTTATTGGGACAGTCCCTCCTCACTCGTCTAATTTAAAAATCACAAATTATATATTTGATACGTGACATTTAGGTGACGTCTGTTGCCGTGTATTTGGGGCTCAGCCCTAAAAAGGCTGCATGATCTTCCTTTTGAAGTCAAGCGGGACGATTCTTGTGGGATTGATTTACGAAACAGTGGCCAATTAGGTGCTCGGAGATAGCTTCTGTCTATGGATGTAGGTGAGGAGACTGTGGTGTCATCGGAAAAAAATATTAGTGAAGACAATAGCTTATTGGTTATTTTTATTAAGGCAAGCGTAGTCGTTGTAGGGGTCTGTCTGAGTTTTTTTCATCTCTACACAGGGGGGTTTGGTGTCGTTGAAGCTTACCTGCAGCGTACTATTCACCTTATGGCCCTTATCATGCTGGCATTTCTTATTTTTCCTACAAACAACAGATGGTCGGCAAAAAAGAATGCCCTCATCGATGTACCATTAGCCTGTATTGCATTGATTATCGGTATTTATCTGATTGTAAACCATGACCGAATCGTTGGTAGAGAGTGGTATTACGGTCCGATCACTACTGTTGATATCTGGTTTGGGATCATAACGATAATACTTACCTTGGAAGCTGCCCGTAGGGTCGTCGGGCTGGCCCTCCCAATCATTGCCATTTTTTTTATGATTTATTCCTTCTATGGCAGTTATTTTCCTTACCCTTTTACTATCCGATCGCCGCCCCCTCTTGTATTCATCGATCATATGTTTCTAACGCCTCAGGCAATTTTTGGTGTTCCCGTTGGTGTTTCGGCGACCTTCGTCTATCTCTTCATCCTCTTTGGCGCATTCCTCGAAACGACAAAGGGGGGACAATTTATAATAGACTTCAGTATGTCATTGGTGGGACGAGCAACCGG
The DNA here is from genome assembly GCA_013042695.1 of Desulfobacterales bacterium. Classification (GTDB taxonomy): domain Bacteria; phylum Desulfobacterota; class Desulfobulbia; order Desulfobulbales; family Desulfocapsaceae; genus JABDPQ01. The sequence goes on from JABDPQ010000416.1 coordinate 5,196, forward strand.
GGGCCCTGCTAAGGTTGCGGTTGTCGCAAGCAGTCTCTTCGGAACCGTGTCGGGACATTCCGTGGCGAACGTCTATGGAACAGGAACCTTTACAATTCCCTTAATGAAGCGGGCTGGATACAACAAGGAGTTTGCCGGTGCGGTTGAAGCTGCATCTAGTTGCGGTGGACAACTCATGCCTCCCATAATGGGGGCGGCTGCCTTCATTATAGCGGAAATTATCGGGATCCCCTATTTGGAAGTATGTAAAGCGGCCATCCTACCCGCGTTGCTTTACTATATCGCTGTCTTTGCTTCCACGCATATGGAGGCTTTAAGAAAGGGATTGAGGGGCTTGAACAAGGATGAGGTACCGCAGTTGCTCCCTACATTGAGTCGGGGGTTTCATTTTACCATTCCGATCATTCTTTTGATTATCGTGTTGATGAAGGGATTCACCCCATTCAGAGCGGCTTTTATAGCAATTATTGCCTTGATAGTAGTGGCTATGTTTAGGAAAGAGAGCAGACTGACTCCGCGAAGTTTTGTGGATACGCTGGTATTGGGTGCAAAAAACAGTATCGTCATTGCCGCGTCCTGCGGGTGTGCGGGAATCGTGGTGGGCGTTCTTGATGTTACCGGTCTTGGAATAAAATTTGTTACTATCGTAACGGAGCTTTCCGGCGGTCTACTGCCTGTAGCACTGGTAATGGTGATGATTTCCTGCCTCGTGCTGGGAATGGGTGTTCCGACGGCGCCAGCGTATATCATAGCAGCAATGATAGCGGCTCCCACATTGATTCATTTCGGCATTCAACCAATTGTGGCGCATATGTTCATATTTTATTCTGCCTTGTTGAGCGCGATCACGCCGCCGGTAGCTCTTGCCGCTTATGCTGCCGCAGCAATATCTGGAGGCAGAGTGATGGTCACGGGGATCATCGCCTCAAGGCTGGGGATTGTCGTATTTCTGGTGCCGTATATCTTTGTGTATGATCCAGCTCTTCTTATGATAGGTTCGCCTCCGTTTGTGATGTGGGCATTTTTAACCGGTGTAATTGGTACGCTGAACCTTGTTTTTGCCCTGGGGGGATACTTGTTCAGCCGTTTAATCTGGTGGCAAAGAATAATCTTTTTAATTGCGGGCCTCTGTACTATTGTTCCGCAGATAACAACTGATATCATCGGTCTGGGAATCTTTGTTGTCTTTGGCTGGATGAATTACCGAAAATCGCGGGAAGTGGCAACGGTATCTTGATGTGATAATGGAGACTACAGGCTCCTGTTAATCTGCCTTTTATGAAGTCATGAAGGACAGCAAATAGCGAGCGCTTCCCGTTTAAACGCAATGATCGGCTGGCGGCAGACTGCCCTGTCCCGCGTTGTAGAGCATGTCGTGGCGTGGACTGCCACTAGATGCCAGGAGTTTTCGCAGACCGACGCCGTTCAACCCGGGGGCATGTTCTTGCGTCAGCCAGGCTGAAAAACGCATATCATGACCTCCGGTGCCGACAAGCGACAAGCCGATTTTTTCGGCTTATGTACCCACCAAGAACCCCTCAGTCGGTCAAGGTAGCTGGCTGGTCCTTTACTAAAAATCTCTTGGTTGCTTGACGATTCTCGTCCAGGTGGAGCCCATAACATGGCGTCAGTCCTGTTATACCTGCTGCTAGAGCCGAAGGACCTCACTCAAGGTTTGAGTAGGCACCTAATACGCTGTTTGTGTAAATTACTGCCCCGGTATTGCCATAGGCGACATGGTCACCCCGCAAAGGAGGCATGATAGTCTGGTAGTTGATACACGTATCTGTCATGAGGATATCGAGATTCTTACAGGCAGCCATGGCACGCCGTTCTAGTTTGGCAAAAGGCTCGGGATTTAACGAAAGATATAGATAGGACTCGACCAGACAAAGTGTCCGTCCTCGTGAGTAATCCTCACATAAAGACCGTTATCTCTATCATCGGCCAGCTTAATGCGCCGTTCCAAAACGGCGGTTTTGTGCGGGTTTTCATCGGGCATGCGAAATACCCGAATACGACGGTTGATGCCACCGTTGGCGAAAATGATTTCGTCTCGACCGATGTCCTTGATAAGGATTTCTTCTTGAACCAGAGCCGTGTCGATCTTCAGCGTTCCAGCCTGTGCGTCTTCAAGTAAGGCGTCAAAGCCAGCGAAGCCACCGGTGGTCAGTGCCTCCCACTCAACTCGTCCTGAGCCGGCTTGCTCAAATTTCTTGTTTAGATTGTAGTGATTAATCGGGCTCACATTTGTAAAGGAGTTGTTCCTGACTTCGGCGTAACCGTCCCAAACCGTCTCACGCCCGCGTCCTCGGTATTCTGACCCTTCCCATATGACACGAATCCGTCTACCAAGGTCTGTTTCGCCGTAGGGACGATAGACCTCGATGGTTTCGAGTCCATTTCGAATATCGATACGCTCGATAGGTGAAGGACCATGAACATCGATTTTAAGCAACACCTCACCATCATCGCTTCTTAGGATATCACCCATCATGGCTTCAGTTACCATTTTGGATGTAACTCCCGTAAGTTTTGGATCATCCGAAAAGAGCTCGGCGGCGGTGTCGAAAACTGCACGGATTTCAAGGATAACCCGGCTGCCGGTGGTACCGTAATGATGGCGTTTTTTTAAGGCTTCCATAAATCCTTCGCGGGAAAATGAAGGAGCGAGCATGCAGGTCAATCCACCATAGGAACCAAACTTTGTAGAACCCGGGTGGGATGCTCCGGGGCGACCCTTGTGTCCATCTGAATTTGATAAGATCCCAACCCGGTGTCCCTGTTTAAATGCATCATCAATCAACCACTCAAACGTACCCCAGGCGGAATGCACCTCAACCGATCTTTCCAGCGGAACATCATGGGAAAGCGTTATGTCCGCATAGCGTCCACCGACGTGAGCAAACACAAGACAATCCTCTCCCTGCAGAGCCTTGAAGAGATCATCAGACGAGTAGGCATCAGTATCGGCATCGCTCAGGTCCTCGATCAGTGCATGGGACGAACGATGGATTTGTTTTCCTTCATTCATGAGTAGAACATTGCGATCTCCGCCGAGGCCGGTATTGCCAGACCATTCCCAGCCAGGAAAAACGATAAACGTGTTATCTTCAGTAAACTCTGCTGACAACTCATTTAGATACTCCCAAAACTCAGTTGTAATCTGGAAGTCATTACCCTGGTGAACGCAGGCATCCAGAAACGCATAGTCACGGGCAAAAGTGTAATAATCCCGCGCGGAATTGGTGCCAATTGTCTCCTCTGACTGACCATGTAAATCCCCCCAATAAGACAACAGCTCAGCGTCAAGTGCTATCCGCAGTGGATTGGATGTACAAACGATCTCACCATCGCTATCGACAAGGTCAATCGCAACATCACCGGTTTCGGTGACGCTCAGTCCGTCAATGGTTAGGTAGAATTCACCTTTTCTGAAGGTTACCATTTCCGGCAGGCCCTGTACTGGAGCTGATGCCTTCAACGAAAACGTGCCTGCGCACTGATTGGACGGATTTCCCCAGAGGTCTTCACCCTTTAATCGCAACTGAAAATCCTGCCCCAGACATCGCTGGGTTGGCAGTACACTCTTATACAGTACTGGCGGACCAGGTATGATCGCGATGGTAGGCTGCTCAGGAAGCTCTACATATCTGTAGACAGCGAAGGGATCAACAAGGACACGAAATTCAAAGGTATACTCGCAGAACGTTTGCAGGCGAATCCCGGGGGAACCCTGACGACGGTCGCCAAATCGAATAATGATCTGATCACCTTCACGCAGGTATCCTCGTACTAATTTTATGTAGAGCGTTTTATCCCACGGGCGAATATTGCGTTTGATGTCGTATTCAACAAGCAACTCAGCTCCGTTGGTGGCCTCGACAGTCGTGTAGTTGGGCGCTGCCGGATCATCGAACTGCGGGCGTCCCATATCGGAGGCAAAACGGTGAACGACCTTGAGAGAGCCAGTGTCATCAATGCCGAAATAACCGGCAGTGTAGGTGACCGTAAATTCCTGAAAAGAGCCAGCCTCGAAGGCGCCGGCAGGCAAAACAGTCGCCGAACCCATTTTCTCCGGTAAATAATTAGAATGTGACATTATGGATATGTCTCCGGTTGAATTCTTAGTGAGCGTCCATTCTGAAACTTTCGTCGTTCGCTTTTTCAGGTCGAATACAAAAGGTTTTTCTTAAAAGTTTCCAGTGCTGCTTGAATGTCCTTACATGCTGCTGGTACTGGCGGTTTAAGTGGCCGCATCGGCTCTCCCCCAAAATATCCGAGCATATCCATTGCCGCTTTGATGCCTATAGGACCAAATTTCATGATTACGCCAGTCATCTTCAGCAACAGAGTTTCCAACGTTCTTGCTTCTTCAAGATGATTGTTACGAAACAGATCAATCAGTTTCATCCATTGCTCTGGAAAACAATTCGTGATGGGCATCATACCACCATTAATGCCAACAAAGAGAGCTGCCAGGAAGGATGGCGCGTTCCCGGTAAAAATGATGAAGTCAGCGCCGCCGACCCTTCTGAAGTCGGCCAGTTGGGCAATATTTCCGGTTCCATCCTTGACACCGGGAATATTTGGATGTTCAGCAATCCTTCCGATGAGATCGGGGCCTAGGTTCAACCCGGTAAATCCCGGCGAGTTGTAAGGAATGATTGGTATTTCCACCGAGTCGGCAATATCCGTATAGTGATCAGACAAGGCATCAGTTGTCATTGCCGATTTGAAATAGTGCGGAGGGCCAATCAATGCATAGTCTGTACCCAATCCAGCAACCCGATTGGTCAACTCAATCGTTTTTTTAGTTGATTCACATCCGGTTCCGGCTACAATAATTTTGTCAGCTGGGACACTATCCCGCACTGTTTCAATAACCTGGCATTTCTCATGCTCAGATAAAAAAACAGACTCTCCGTTAGATCCGAGAGCAAGTACGCCGGAAACTCCTGCATGAATCAACATCCTCAGATTATCCCGAAGTTTCTCATGGCTGACCGTTTCTGAGATAAAAGGAGTCGGAATAGGAGGGATGATCACATCTTTCATGTTTACACTCTCCTCGTATCGTTTCAACCGCGCCGAATGTGGTTAGAGCCCGATTCTATACCTATCAATTTCTGCAATGAGCAACTTGAATCATCTACCATGAATCATTTATCACCATCTGGATTGGCCTAACAACAAAAGCGCTCAAGTGATACCCAGTTTTGCATAAATCTCAGGTAGTTTCTGCCGAGTTACTTCCTTGACATCTTCAAACAGGTTTCTGCCGTGACTATCCATTGCCACAGTCAACGGGCCAAAGTCTTTGACCCGAAATTTGTAAAGTGCTTCCGGATGCAGGTGTTCCCAATATACCTCTTCCACTTCCTCTACCTGTTTGGTCTCAAGAGCGGCGGAACCGCCGACAATGGCAAGATATACCGCGGCATGTTCCTGCATTGCCTTCAGGCTCCCCTCATACAGGCCGCCTTTGCCAATAATGGCCTTGACCCCGTATTTCCCGATAAGGCCCGGTGAAAAACGGTCCATTCGGGTGCTGGTCGTCGTACCGATACAGATTTTCTCCCATTTGTCCCCGATTTTTTTCAGACTGGGGGCTGTATGGATGCAGGGCATCCCGGCAAGGCTGACCGGCGGTTCATGATTCTGGTCAAACATGTAAATCTGAGTCAAATCCCTGATTCCAAATAATGTCCCGTCAAAATAGACCACGTCTCCCGCATGAAGCTGACGTATGACTTCGTCGGTAAACGGTGTTTGAAGGTGATGAGTAGCCATGTATTGTTCCTCCTGATCAGTTAATATCCGTATTCCACTTGACCATCAGGGTTGATCGTTGCCCGGGACCGCCGTGCGGGCCAGCATTGGGTATTGATGGCAATCGGGTTTTGGGTGATGTGGGTAAAGGCAGTCTCAATATGAACACCCAGGGTCGTAATCTTGCCTCCGAGCCCCATTGGACCGCGATCCATGGAATTGATCGCTTCTTCAAGCTCCTCCTCCATCGCAGCGATCTGCGGATCATGGTGACGTTGTCCCACCGGACGGGCAATGGCTTCTTTTGCAAGCTTCATCACGAGATCGGCGGTTCCTCCGATTCCCACACCGATGATCCCGGGAGGACAAGGATTTGCCCCCGTCTCGAACACCGTGTCGATGACGAATTTTTTTAACGCCGCAATACCGTGAGCGGGGTAGAACATCTGCATCTTGCTCATATTCTCCGAACCGGACCCTTTGGGAATCATGAGAATATCCAGACAGTCCGAATCTTCCACAAAATCATAATGGATAACCGGCAGCCCTTCTCCGACGGATGTTTGGGGGTTCACTCTGGTTAGCGGATGAGTGGAGCTCCCCCTGAAGGGGAACTCCTGCGTCGCGCGCCTTGCACCGATGGTGAGGCGCTCTTTGATCTGATACCCGTTCCATGGGAATTGAGAGCCGATTTTTACCATGTAGATCGGCAGCCCCGTATCCTGACAAATGAGCGTTTTGTCCTTGTCAGCGATCTCGATGGTCTTGAATATCGCGTTGAAAACCTCCCGGGCGGTTGGGTTGGTTTCCTTTTCATAGGCGCGCTTCAGCGCTTCCCGAACATCAGGCGGTAAATCACATAACGCCCGAATGTAGGTTTCTTTGGCAGCCTCTTCTACTATTTGATAATCCAGATCAGCCATTCTGCTTCCTCCAAGAAATTGTTTCCGAATCCATAGGCACCACGATATTTACCCATTCTTTAGTCTCTGCTCGGCACTGTCATTTGCCTGAGTCCTGCCCGGCTTCTTTCTCTAACTGTTCAACAACGGACTCTTTGGATTTCCTGCGCCATCCTGTCTCAGAAAAATCCATTGCCAGCATGAAATCCGCCAGGGCCAGAAGCTCATCTTGTTTCAAATCGTATTTCGGCATTGCTGCAAAGCGGCTTTCCGCCTGCGGGTCTTTGACAAACCTGGCCAGGTATTCGGGGGTGCGTCCTTTGGCCTTGAGGTTGGAGATGTCAGGACCGACTCTGCGGCCCCCCTCCCCAAGAACCTGATGGCAATATGAACAGTCCTGCTGGACATAGATCTTCATGCCCATTTCCTCTTTTTGAGTGAGCTGCCGATC
>JABDPQ010000764.1 GCA_013042695.1 Desulfobacterales bacterium
GTGCTCGTGAGGTATCAGGGGTCTATAAAAAATTCTACGGTAAAAAGGTCGATCACATAGCCTTCTACTCACTTTCCAAAAAAACCATATTCATTTCGGTAGACGACAGCAGACTCCAGGTCCTCGCCCACGAAATAGGCCACATGGTTGCTGACCACTATTTCACCGTACGTCCCCCCTACACTATCCATGAACTGATGGCCCAGTTTGCTGAAAAACATGTAACCGACTAAAGCATGATCTTATCATTTACTCTTACTTATTATACAAGGATATCGGAACTCATCTTGTAAAAACAGAAAGAGACTTCTCAGCTGAGGTAACATTTACAGCATGGTCCGCACGATTGTCTCAAAAATAACATGAAACATCATGCAATTCGATTTGATTGATCACTGAGAATAGTTGTTTCAGTCCCCTTTAGAATTTTGCTCCGCTTCTGATTCCTTTTGCACTAAGAACTTTTTTTTCATATGAGGCGTCGCCGTTTTTCTTTATGTCCTCGCTATATGCCCAGATCGTTAGATTTGTTGCTGCGGGGTTGGCCTTGACGCAAAACCCTTCCATGGGTCCCTTGTCGCACCCCCAGATTAAATAATTGCCTTGATGTTTAGTTGGTTTGCCAAAGCGATCGATTAAGGCGGAGGTTACGTCATCAACATTCAGTGGTTCTTTTTGCTCAAACTGAATTTTATATACCCGACCATCTGCCAAAGACTCGAAAAACATATAAATTGTCTCTTCCTTTATAGAACCTTCGTAATACTTTATTATGTCAGGTCCGGGTGAGCTGGTGCCTTTTTGAAAAACTATCTCGCCATACTCCTTCTTGGAGTCTTTAAAATATCCATGGGCTTTTAATAGAAAGAGGCGGTCTTTAACCACATTCATATTGCCGCCCAATTGCAGGCCGGCAATGACAAATCTGCCAAGGTCAAATGATTCTTTCTGCACCGGTTCTGCAACGGCCATACCCGGAATTGCCTTGCGGCAGCTCTCCCATTTACCCTTTCGCAAACCGGCATAATGCGGCTGCGGGTGATTGAAGTTCTTCATTGTTTTAAGAGCGATTCCGCAGACTTTTTGGCAGGCGGAATCATCGCCGCAGCTGCTCTGCATCCCTTTCAAATCCGCGACCACTGCCTGGTGGTCGGAGAAGTCAGGCATGCCCCCAGTTCCACTAGCATTGGATGTTGCTGTGCCAGCCGTGGCTGGTGTACTCTCCAATCCTGCATCACGATGTGCCTCATAGCACGGTTGCCATCGTTGCTCGAGTATGCTTGGGTCACCTCCTGGATTTGATTTAAGGAAATTCTTCAACGTCTTTACCCCATAGCCGCATGCAACTGAACATCTATTTCCTGCCTTGCTGCAGGCGTCCACTTTGCTGCGCATATCAGCAAGGACTGCATCAGGATTGCCAAAATCCGGTTTATCGATCGCCCACAAGGATGCAGCAGGAAAGAATACAATCGCAACGAGAATTGCAGCAGATAACGTTTTCATCCATCCCTCCTCTTAGTAATGTTTCAGTGTAGGTAAACTCCTGGTAATGAGACAGCATATACGTTTGATGAATTAAACCTACAAATGAGTTTAATTTACAGAGATGTGGACTTCACCTAAAAAATCAAAAGATAAGATTAAATCTGAACTGACGTTTTCATCTCAAAAACTCTGTTACTTCAGACATTACTGATCTATAAAGTACTTGTAATATAACATCTATTCTGTTTATTGTAGGATGGAAAACACATTGAAGACGTGCTGATCAACCTTCTTTGAAAAAAACGCAGTTGATATTTTTTATTAAAACATCTCATGCGGCAGGAGGTCCATTACATGCGAACGAAACTAGCTGCAGCTATTGTTGCAGGGCTGTTAGTATTATGCCTTACCTCCACTGCAGGTGCTCATCTTATAACTGCAAATCTCATTACGAACGGCTCTTTTGAAAATCCCACGATTGGTAAAACTTCTGGACTCTTTGGTTCCGAGGCGGTTATAGGATGGAGTGGACAGGGAAACCAGGTCGAATTGCAAAACGCTTTACACTACTGGACTGCTGCTGATGGCAATCAGTATGTTGAACTTGACTCGAATAGTGGCGATGGGAATGCTTTTTTGGTGCAATATGTCGATACTATTATTGGTCAGCAGTACCAATTGACTTTTGCCTACTCCCCAAGGCCTGGTGTTGAGAACAATATCCTAACCTTTGCAGTCGGCCCATATACTCCGGTAATTGAGGGCGTAACAAAGTTACGTCGATCAGGAACAGGCTTAAAAGACACTTCATGGACCTACCATTCTTATAATTTCACCGCGTTCCGTGAGTCGACATTCGTTGCTTTTCGTGATGATTTTTTTCCCGACAATGATGGAATGGGGACTTTCATTGATGACATCTCATT
>JABDPQ010000781.1 GCA_013042695.1 Desulfobacterales bacterium
TAACCCTTTTATGGATAAATCAATTGGAGCTGCTGTGAAGTTTGATGTAGGGCTTTCCAAGGATCGATACAATATTGTAAATTCACTCTTTGATGTAATGATAACCTATCGAAGAGAAGACCTGGCAAAGGCGAGTGAGGCAATTCAAAAAGCTGAGGCGGCTTTATCTGCAAAGTCAAATTCAGAAGCAGAGGCTCTGATCAAGGAAGCGCGCAGTTTGATCGCAGCCTTACCGATCTCTGAGGCTGATGCCGTCGATGGGAAATTCCCCGGTGTATTCACCTCTGATGTTTTTAAAAAGCGCAAAAAAGCTGATGCCAAGGTACCGCAACGTCAGGCGGAAATTGAGGAAAAATGGGACGCTTTCACCAAGAAAAACTATGCCGATGCAGAATCAAAAGCAAAACAGGCACTAGCGATGCTTAAATAGAAAGAGGGTGACAAACACAAATCGAATTGGTGCGGGGTATTCTGCCTTTCATCAATTCGATCTTCTTTTTTCAAGCTACGAGAGGTTCTCTGGAGAGGGTGCAGAATGGCTATTTCCGCATGGAGTGAAGAAGCCGTATCCGAAATAAGGAAACATCCTGGTATGGCGGCTGTTATGCTGCTTATATCGCTATTTTTATTACTTTTCCTCGTGATTCCAGTTGTACAGGTAGTGTTCACAGCTTTCCTGGATTCAACTACGGGCGGATTTACGCTCCTCAACTTCAAGGATTTTTTTAACACGGCTCTTTTCCGTGAGTCCTTCTGGAATTCAATTTATGTCGGCTTAATGGCGGTAGTGGTAGCTTCGCTTTTTTCGATGCCGCTGGCATATTTTACCTCACGATTCGAGTTCAAAGGGGCGGTGATTATTCAAAGTCTTGGGATCATCCCCCTTATCATGCCGCCATTTGTCGGCGCCGTGGCAATGCAGATGCTTTTCGGACGTAACGGGAGCTTCAACCTGCTCCTGGATCAGTGGTTTGGCTTCACAATCCCTTTCATGGAGGGATTAAACGGTGTCATCTTCGTCCAAAGCATCCACTATTTTCCCTTTATTTTGATAAACCTCTCGGCGGCGCTCCAGAATATTGACCGCTCTATGGAAGAATCTGCCCAAAATCTTGGATGCTCCGGTTTGAGGCTGTTTCGACGAATTGTTTTACCACTGGCAATGCCCGGTTACGTTGCTGGGGCATCACTTGTTTTTCTCAAGGTTTTTGATGATCTGGGTACACCACTGCTGCTCAATGTCAATAACATGCTGGCACCGCAGGCCTATCTTAGAATTGCCTCAATAGGCATCAACGACCCAATGGGGTATGTAATATCCGTTATCCTGGTCGTAATCGCTCTGGGTTCAATGTGGCTTGCCATGCTCTCTTTAAAGGGCAAGGATTATGCGACTGTGCAGAAGGGTGGAGGAGGCCTGGCTAAACGGCGGATGAGGCCATGGGAAAAGTTCTTTGCCTGGATCGTTGTACTCTTGATTATGAGTTTGGTTTTAGCCCCTCACATTGGACTGTCGCTACTCTCATTTGGCACGATCTGGTCCTATAGCATGGTGCCTGATGCGTTCACGTTTAAACATTTTGGCACAGTTTTCGCTGAGACTCCAGAATATATGACCAACACGGTGCTCTATTCGGCACTTGCCGCAACGATTGACGTAATTGTTGGCACTGCAATTGCTTATATTGTTCTTCGCACCAAATTGATTGGCAGGCAGTGGTTGGATTATATCGCCATGGCAGCCGTTGCTATCCCGGGCCTGGTTATCGGTATCGGTTATCTGCGAACGTTTTACGGTTTTCAGGTACCATGGCTTGAGAACCAACCAGTGGCCACGTGGTGGATGGCAATAGTGGTGGCTCTGGCAATTCGTCGTTTGCCCTATGCGCTTCGTGCCTGCACTGCTGCACTTCAGCAAGTAAGCGTTTCCCTGGAAGAGTCGGCTGAGAATCTCGGTGCTGGAAAGTTCGCCACGGTACGCAAAATTGTTGTACCGCTCATGGCTGGAGGCATTCTTGCTGGTTTTGTGACGAGTTTTGCAACAGCAGCGGTTGAGCTGGGAATGACCCTGATGCTGGTGTCAAAGAACTCAGATGGGCCTCTCTCGTATGGAATATACGTATATATGCAGAGTGCTGCCGGGCGAGGGCCAGGAGCTGCTTTAGGAATTGTGGCCGTAGTCGTCGTTGGCCTCTGTACATTAGTTTCATATATTTTTGTAGATAGGCGCCAGA
>JABDPQ010000783.1 GCA_013042695.1 Desulfobacterales bacterium
AAACAGACCTGATAAAACCTGCCGGTACGATGAGCCCGCGAGTCCTTTCTTATGGCGATACAATTACCATAGATACAAGAAAACCTGCGGATATTGCCATCACCATCACTGAAGCAATAAAGGCAACGAGCAGAGGTGTCTTAAATATACCTTTAAGCATGGCCACCTCAGGCAAACTTGCTCCGGCACCACCGATAATCAAAGCAACGACAGCGCCGATACTCATACCTTTTGCGATGAGGCTTGCCGCTATCGGCACCATGGTGCTCACCCTGAGATACAAGGGGATTCCTACTACTGCCGAGACCGGTATGGCCATCGGGTTATCGGACCCGGCAAGCCGCACGACCAGATCGGCGGGAAGAAAACCATGAATAATTGAGCCGATTGCTACACCGAGAATGATAAAAGGAAGGAGTTTCCTGAACTGACCTACTGCATCTCGGAATATTCTTTGCCATCTATTGGACGCAACATTTTGCTGCGAGACAGCTGCTGACATGCCACGAGCTGAAATCGGCAAAGGATTTGCGCAGCATTGCATAGCTGGCTGAAGTGAATGACCTTTAGCGGTTCCAAACCTTCCTCTTGGCCGGGAGAAGTGCGCGGAGGTGGTGTTTTTTTGTCAGACATATTTCTCAGATCACTGATACCAATGAGTGTCTCCTGCTTGACATAACGTGAAAAACCCGCTTGTTCGAGAATAAAGCTGATACCGATTGACATGCTGATGGCGACAACTGCATAGACCACGGTGACCTCAAATCCGATCAAGGTAAGAAATAGAGGAATGATGATGGGATTCACCAGCGGAGAGGTGAACAGGAATGCCATGGTTGGTCCAAAACCTGCTTTTGCCCGCAGAAGACCAACGGTCACAGGTATAGTCGAACAACTACAGAAGGGCGTAAGGCCGCCCAAAATTGAACCGATAAAATATCCTCGCCCGTGTCTTCCCGATAGCCATCGCTGCACTTTATCAGGCGGTAAAAATTCATTAATCACGCCCACCAGGAAGCTGATTCCTACAAATAATATTGCCAGCTCTATCATGGTGTAGGCAAAAAAAGCAGCGGATTCGGCTATAAGCGGCCTATAGGTGTCAATATTCATGTATTCCTGTCTTACTCTTAAATGTGCTCTGATCGGATAATAAAATTATAGTAATTTTGTTTGTTTACCTGCAATCAAAGGTTTCTTTTCTCTAGCCAGGTTGTAATGAACAGCATTCAGATATCAGATATTCCGCCAGTTCTCGTATGGCATCAAATTGCGGCTCACAATGAAGGATGCGACTATCGCGGCGTTGGTGAACTAATCCTACCTGAACCAGCCGTTGGATGTGATGAGACAATGTCGACCCGGGAATGTTCAGATGCTTCTGAATGGCTCCAACCGGTAATCCGTGTTTTCCCGCTTTGACCAAGAGCCTAAAGATGGATAGTCGAGTCGTATTTCCAAGTTCGGCACATCGTTTTGCAGCAGTATCTAGTTCCATTTCGCTTATCTCCAGCTCAAAATAACGATCCAGTTACAGACAAAATAACGTCATAAGAAACAGTAGTCAACTATATTTCTAGATATATAGAAATATAGTTGACTGCAAGCAGCCTGGCCGAGCAAAAGTCAAAACCGTTCTTTGCCTAAACTGCTCTATACCACAGCCATTAGTCAGTAAATCTCAGTATTGTCAGACGCAGAAGGAGTAAATCGACCACCGAGGCTGTAGCGTGAACCTGGATAATAAAAGCAGCTTCTCGTTGCTACTTTGCCACCGACCCAGGTTTTACGAAAAAGCGCTAAACATGGTTCGGATTCATTGATTTCAAGCAACTCTCTTATCCATGCATCTGGTATCAAGGCTTCCACGGTATGTTCAGCACGGTAGACGGGTGCAAGCTGGAGGAGATACTCTGTGGGGGAAATTGTTGAAAAATCCTGTTTAAGGTAGTCGGGTGCAAGGGCAGGGTTAATGTATCTATCTGCCAGTTGGATGGGAATGTCGGTATCCTTGTGAACAAGAACCGAGTGAAATACAGAAGCGTATGGTTTGAGTTGCATGTCGGCAGCAAGTTCGGGATTTGCTTTTTCATCAGTGAGCAGGTGTACCTTGCAGGAATAGTTGCCCCCGTTTCTTTTAATTTCCTCGGCAATTGAAGTGATTTCAAGAAAAGCTGACTGGGGTTTTAAGGCGGCGACATAGGTCCCCTGGCCCTGTTTACGGATGAGCCTGCCTTCTGCAGTAAGCTCGCGGACTGCTCTGTTGACAGTCATTCTTGAGGTGCCGAAATGTGTCACGAGTTCTGCTTCAGAAGATATCTTCGCTCCGATCTGCCATTCGCCTCTGTCTATCTTGTCGACAATAAATGTTTTTATTTTTATATAGAGCGGCTGCAGGCGCTTTGGCTGTATTTTCTCTATTTGTCTCACGATAAACAACGATCACGTCTCATAGGATGTTCAACATGAGTGCTGATCCCCCAGGCTAGGCAAAAGGTCTTTACTTACCAGGTCATTGAGGCATCCGGATTGAACAAGATCAGCAGCTTTACGAATATCGGGCGCAAAATAACGATCCTTGTCGTAAAAAGGAACCACTCTACGCAACAATGCCTTTGCTTTCTCAAGAGATCTTGAGGTCTTTAGAGGGGCGCGAAAGTCCAGTCCCTGGCAGGCGGCCAATAGTTCGATTGCTAAAATTCCCGCAGTATTTTCATACATCTCCGCAAGCCTTCTTCCGGCAAACGTTGCCATAGAAACGTGGTCCTCCTGGTTGGCTGAGGTCGGCAGACTATCAACTGATGCAGGGTGAGAAAGTGATTTATTTTCACTGGCCAGTGCGGCTGCAGTAACTTGGGCGATCATAAAGCCTGAGTTCAATCCACCTTTTTGCACAAGAAACGGCGGCAGCTTGCTCATGTGTGTATCGATTAAAACAGCCATCCGTCGTTCGGACAGGGCGCCAATTTCAGCAAGAGCCAAAGCCAGATTGTCCGCTGCCATAGCAACAGGCTCCGCATGAAAGTTGCCACCGGAAATGATATCACACTGCTCTGCAAACACCAGGGGATTGTCTGAGACGGCATTTGCTTCGATTATCAGTGCGTCGGCGGCATGGCGAATTTGAGTAAGGCAGGCACCCATAACCTGGGGCTGACATCTCAGCGAATAGGGGTCCTGTACTGCCTCACAGCCTTCATGAGACTTCTCAATTTCACTGTGTGCAAGTAAGGATCGATAAGCAGCTGCAACATCGATCTGGCTTTTGTGCCCGCGTATTTCATGAACAAGATGTTCAAATGGCCTTCTGCTACCAAGGGCTGCTTCCACACTCAGACTGCCTGCAACAACAGCTGCAGCAAACAGGTCTTCGGCACCAAAAAGACCCTGGAGTGCAAAAGCGGTAGAAGCCTGGGTGCCATTGAGAAGTGCCAAGCCTTCCTTGGGCCCGAGAACTATCGGCTTAAGACCGGCGATCTTGAGACCTTCTTCACCAGGGAGCTTTTCACCATGATGGGTAACCTCGCCTTCACCTAATAATACAGTACTCATGTGGGCAAGCGGTGCCAGGTCTCCTGATGCACCAACCGAACCCTTTGTCGGTATGCAGGGGTAGACGTCTGCATTTATTAGAGCAATGAGGGCTTCAATGACTTTCAGGCGGATTCCGGAATATCCCCGCGCCAGGCTGTTTACTTTTAATGTCATCATCAACCTGACAGTCGATTCTTTCATTAACGCTCCTATTCCAGCAGAATGGGAGAGAACAATAGCGTGCTGCAACTGCTCCAATTCGTCATTGGGAATGACCGTGTTGGCCAATAGGCCGAAACCGGTGTTGATACCATAGATCACACGGCCTTGCTCAACGACATTTCTGACCGTGATTACAGAGCGTTCTATTTGTTCGAGGCAATCGTCTGTGAGACTGAGGTGCACCGCTCCGCGATTGATTTCACGCGCCTGATTGAGGGTAAGGGTGCCCGGGGCGAGGGTTATTTTGCTCCTGTCAGCCATTTCTTTCAGCGCAGCTCTCTCTGTATGAAAAAATATTGATGGCGATGATTTAATGAGTAGTATCTATCTAACAAATACTTGGGCCTATACTTAATTGTATATACAAATAGCGACAAACACAAGTTTTTAGTGAGCCATTGTACAATCGATCATTCTTGCTTACTAGGTAAGATAGCCATCACGATAGTTTTCGTCAAATAGAGATTTAGTGACGTATATATTTGATATAGATATGGATATTATTCAATTGGAGGAAGGCTTTCAACCTGAGCGGGGCAGCTGCAGTGTGTATGATATACGATGAGAATTCCTGGAGAAACGATAATCATTTAACGAAAAATAGTTGTATATACATGTTACCAATGGTATGATCAGAACCGTTGTCTTGCGTGCTCAATGCTGACTCTAACCGGGATTTCTCATGAACATTGTGTCAATTTCGAGGAAATGATTGATATCTCGTTATTTGGAGAAAATTATTTGCACCATGCAATTTACACAATGTTCATGAGAAATCCGGGCTAATCTTACCTTTCGGAGGAGAAACATGCTGACAAATAACGAGGTAAGGGCGTCCATGAGGATTCGGCTTGATAATGATTTGCCGGGAAAAAGTGACTTTAAAGAAGGCATACGTCGGGCACCGGACAGGGGCTTCAGATTGACCGAGGCCCAAGCAGCAGTAGCCTTAAAAAATGCGCTCCGATACATTCCTGAAAAGCATCATGCTGTTCTCATTCCTGAATTCACCAAGGAACTGAGGACACGAGGGCGTATATACGGCTATCGATACCGACCCAAAGTAGAGATCAAGGCAAAGCCAATCGATACGTATCGGGGAAGGTGTTTGGCGGGTAAAGCTTTTCAGCTCATGATGGATAACAATCTTGATTTTGATGTTGCACTCTATCCCTATGAACTCGTTACCTATGGGGAAACAGGCAGTGTCTGTCAAAACTGGATGCAGTACCTTCTTATCCAGAAATACCTGCAGGAAATGCATGACCACCAGACGCTGGTCATGCAGTCTGGACATCCTCTTGGGCTCTTTCAATCGAGCCCCGATAATCCCCGGGTAATCATCACCAATGGACTGATGGTTGGGCTTTATGATAATCCAGATGACTGGGAAATTGCTTCCCAGATGGGTGTGTCCTCTTATGGCCAGATGACTGCGGGTGGCTGGATGTACATCGGTCCCCAGGGAATTGTCCACGGTACTTACAATACCCTTCTCAATGCCGGGCGTCTGAGATGCGGTATTCCTGCAGATGGCAATCTTGCCGGACTGCTCTTTGTCACTTCCGGTCTGGGTGGTATGAGCGGGGCCCAGCCAAAAGCGGCAAAAATAGCCGGGTCGGTGTCTATTACGGCAGAAGTTGATTATTCACGCATTCAGACGCGTTACAGCCAGGGCTGGGTGGATGTGGTATCTAACAATCTGGATGAAGTTGCTGCCATAGCAGAAAAGGCCACTCGCCTGAAAGACACTACCTCAATTGCCTATCACGGTAATGTGGTAGATCTGCTTGAATTCTTGGCTCAAAATAGGGTTCACGTCGATCTTCTATCAGATCAGACCTCGTGCCATGTCGTCTATGACGGCGGATATTGTCCCCGGGGAATAAATTTTGAAGAGCGTACACGACAGTTGGCCGACGAGCGGGAGAATTATATCTCACTTGTAGACAAGAGTCTTAGAAAACATATAGAGGCGGTTAAATTGTTGACAGACCAGGGCGCCTTTTTCTTTGATTATGGTAATGCTTTTCTTAAAGCGGTATTTGACGCAGGGGTGATCGAAGTTTCCAAAAACGGTATTGATGCAAAGGATGGCTTTATCTATCCGTCCTATTTTGAGGATATCATGGGACCGATCTTCGATTATGGCTATGGACCGTTTCGCTGGGTATGTTTGAGCGGCGATGAAGCGGATCTCGACAAGACCGACCAGGCAGCTATGTCCTGTATTGACCCTGATCGTCGTGTCGAGGATCGTGACAATTATATATGGATACGTGATGCAAAAAAGAATGCTATGGTAGTTGGCAGTCAGGCGCGTATACTCTATTCCGATGCGGCGGGAAGAGTGAACATTGCCTTAACATTTAACCGGATGGTAGACAATGGTGAGGTCGGGCCTATCATGCTGGGCAGAGATCACCATGATCCCGGTGGCACTGATTCGCCGTTTCGTGAGACAGCAAATATTAAAGACGGCAGTAACGTCTGTGCCGACATGGCGACCCATTGCTTTGCCGGTAACGCGGCCCGCGGTATGTCACTTGTTGCCTTGCACAATGGGGGAGGAACCGGCATCGGTAAAGCTATCAATGGCGGATTCGGTCTGCTGCTCGATGGCAGCGACCGCGTTGACGCAATTATACGTTCTGCTATGACATGGGATGTCATGGGCGGTGTTGCACGTCGCAGCTGGAGTCGGAATGCCAACGCTATGGAAACTGCAGCTGAGTATAATCTCAACAATGATACTGGTGATCAGATTACCCTCCCATACCAGGTTGAGGAATCTCTTGTGGCAGTTTCGATAAAAAATCTTTTTTCCCGTTAAAATGAAATGATCTAAGAGGAGTGATCGTGTCAGTTACCGTTTTTCGAAATGCCAGAATCTTTACTCCCGATGATCAGGGAAAACCGCATGCGGGACAGGATCAAGGCTCGCTCGTCAGCTATGACGTCGGTGCGCTTCTGATGCAAGATGGTTTAATCGTAAAAATTGGTCCCGAAAGAGATGTTTTGGCAGCTCTTGAGCCGGCTGTTGTTGATGAGGCAAAAGATTGCCAGGGAAAATGCCTCGTACCAGGTTTCGTTGACCCCCATACGCATAATTGTTTTGCTTCGTTGCGTGAAAGTGAATTTGCATTGAGGCTGTCCGGAACGCCATACCTTGAAATCCTCAAGCAAGGCGGGGGAATTTTATCCTCGGTAAAGGCAGTGGCCAATGCCAGTATAGATGATTTATATGCCAACACCAAGAAGCAGGTCCTGCGGGCACTGAGCCTTGGCACCACAACCATGGAAATTAAAAGCGGTTACGGGCTTGATACAGTAAATGAATTGAAAATGCTTGAGGCAATTAACCGAGTATCAATGCATACCCCGGTCGATATTAGAGCAACTTTTCTTGGGGCTCACGCGGTGCCGCTTGCATACAGGGGAAAAACTGATGAATTCATCTCGATGGCAATCGATGAGATGCTGCCGGCAGTTGCAAGACAGGGGATCGCCAAGCAATGCGATATTTTTTGCGAGAAGGGCGTCTTTACGATTGCCCAGGGGCGTCGTCTGCTGAGCGCTGCTATCGCAATGGGAATGAAAGTTAAACTCCATGCCGATGAGGTGAATGATCTCGGCGGGGCTGGTCTTGCAGCTGAACTTCAAGCACTTTCAGCAGACCACCTGCTAGCTGCCAACGAAGAGAATATGGAGGCCATGGCCAGGGCTGGGGTGGTTGCCACCCTGCTTCCGGCAACGGCTTATAGCCTGCGCAAACCCTATGCTCGTGCAAGAACGATGCTCCAGAAAAATTTGGCAGTTGCATTGGCAACAGATTGTAATCCAGGTTCCAGCTATACCGAATCAATGCCATTTGTCATTGGTCTGGCAGTGCTTAACATGGGCATGACGCCCGCAGAAGCTCTCACAGGTGTTACGCTCAATGCAGCCTATGCGATTGATATGGCCCACAGCGTCGGCAGTCTTAATGTGGGTAAGCAGGCTGACTTCTTGATTCTCGATGGCAAGTCACCTGCCATTCTTGCTTACCATGCAGGAGTTTCATCAGTAGCTGAAGTGTATAAAAAGGGTATAAAAGTCAGCAGCTAATACAGGCATAACTATGGAAAAAATTATTGAATGTGTACCAAACTTTTCTGAGGGCAGAAACCAGAAGACTATTGAGGCAATAGCAGAGGCAATTCGCAAGGTTGCCGGCTGCAGATTGCTTGATGTCGACGCCGGCTATTCTACCAATCGAACGGTCTATACCTTTGTCGGGTCACCCCAAAGTGTCCTTGAAGCAGCTCTTGAAAGTGCTCGCGTGGCAAAAGATCTCATCGATATGCGCACTCATCGTGGAGAGCATCCGCGTTTTGGCGCTATGGACGTCTGTCCTTTTGTGCCAGTTGCCGGAGTGAGTATGGAAGAATGTGTGCAAATAGCACAATCATTTGCCCAAAAAGCCTCGGAAGAATTGGCGATACCTTTCTATCTCTACGAGGAGGCTGCAAAAAAAGACTATAGACGCAAATTACCCGATCTGCGCGAGGGTGAATATGAAGGGCTGGCGGCAAGGCTGCAGGACAAAAGGTGGAAACCTGATCTCGGGCCAGATCATTTTGTTCCCGAGTGGGGAATCACGGCAACCGGGGCTCGTAATTTTCTTATTGCCTACAATGTTAATCTCATAGCCACACCGAACCAGGCACACCGAATAGCACTTAACCTCCGTGAGGCCGGAAGAGGTGAGACGGACCCGGGACGATTGCCGGAAGTGAAAGGCATGGGTTGGTTTGTCAAAGAGTATAACCTGGCTCAGGTAACAGTAAATTTAACCGACTATCGAATAACACCCATTCATGTTCTTTTTGAGGAAGTCAAGAAGGAAGCCGAGGGGTTGAAGCTACCTGTTGTCGGTTCGGAAATTGTCGGAGTGGTGCCTCTGGAATCATTGCTTTTGGCCGCTGATTATTATATCGCCAAAGAAGATCTGTTTGTGTACCAAGAGGATCAAAAAGTGAGATTGGCAATTGAACGGCTTGGCCTTAATTCTATGGGCACCTTTAAACCGGAAGATCGCATCATCGAGTATATTATTGCAGAAAAACCTGATGAGCCCCTTGCTAATATGTCGCTACGGGGGGTTATTGAAGAGGTGGCATCGCGCAGTTCAGCCCCCGGCGGGGGCTCTGTATCTGCAGTGCTTGCGGCGGTAGGTGTAGGCTTAGGGTCCATGGTAGCCAAACTTACCCATGGGGTGCGTAAATTTGATGCGGTTCAGCCTCAAATGCAAGAGATTATCCCAACCTTGCACAAACTTACCCGGCAGCTGATACCGCTGATTGATGCAGACACGTCTGCCTTCAATGATTACATGGAAGGGTTGCGAATGCCCAAGACAACGAAAGAAGAGCAACAATTGCGTATGCAAAAGATGCAGGATGGACTCAAAACAGCAATACATGTGCCTCTGACAACAATGCGATTAGGAGATACTGCTTGGAATGCACTGATCGATGTAGCACGTTATGGAAATCCTGCCTCCAAGTCAGATACTCAGGTTGGAGCAAAATCACTTGAAACAGGTATCTGGGGTGCTTATCAGAATATATTAATTAATATGATTGATATAGAAGATCAATCATATAAAAACAGCACGCTTGCCGAGGCCGAAATAATAATGCATCGTGCCAGCGAAAATTGTCACCGTGTATTAACTATTCTCGATCAACGTTAGCTTAAAACCTCTTGGGCGTTCCAGGTGGTGATGTCTTTTTTCTTACAATGGTGCTGCCCTCCTCTGCTCCTGGATTTTAAATAATGCTAGCAACCTGTTTCATTTACGATTTCTTCAGTACCATTCCCAAGCCAAAGCATCCTTCAATGGTTATAATTGGAATGCAAAGAAACCGTAGAAAAGTATAAGCGCCGAGTGAGTCCACAATTTTTATGAGAGCGATCGCCAGAGGAATATGAAAATAGAACCGAGAACATTGCAGCAGAGGACATTGCTATTTATCCTGTTACCGACTTTCTTGCTCCTGGTTATTCTCTTGCTGGTAGGCTTTGTATTCGTCAGAGATATGTTACATAAACAGTGGGGGGAGGCCGCGGTATACAAGTTGGAACGATCAGCCAATTTGATAGATATCCGCTTGGGTGAGCCGAAAAGGCTCCTCATGCTTTTGCAAGATAGAGATGATTCCACGGTGAATCGAAGGCTTGTGAACCACATTGCCGGGCAGATTGAGGAGCTTGATGGTGTTGTCAAAGTAACAATTGCTTGGCCGGAACAGCATCTTCAGCAAGCTGAGAAAAATGGCCTGGCGCCTGATGGCCCAATCGTCAGGAGTGGTCAGCTCCGATTGAAGAGATTTGATGTAAGTTCCCCTAAATATGATAACAGTGTGAATGATCGAACAATTTCGATGGTCTCTGAGATTAAAAGTATCAGCGATGCCACAGTTGGTCGGGTGGAGGTTATCATCTCCTTTGATGCCCTAATCGGTCCGGTGATAAATGCTCCCTGGTGGAAGAGCAATAAGGCATACATTCTAGACGGTGAAAACAATGTTTTGGCCAGCACTGGCCTTGAGCTTGGTTTAGAGGACTTTTATCCAATGCGGGCCTTTGGAACGATGAGTGTACTGGAGAGTGATACGGTACTGGCGATGCAGAACAATCTCTCTGGAACAGTTTTTGGTCCCGGAAAACCTCCCGAGGAAATAAGCGGGTTTTATCGTCTTTCCGAAGCACCATGGACCATGGTGATAATAGCTCCCGGCGACAAGGCATTGAGTCCTATTATTCAATTCCGCCGTCTCTATTTCTTATCTTTTGCAGGCTGTATTCTCCTGGTCCTGGTGTTCATCCGCGTGACCATGAACCAGGTTACTATTGGTATAAAAAAAATATCGGTTGCGGCAGACGATCTGGCAAACGGCAAATTTGGTGACCCGCTTGAGGTAACCACTCGAGACGAGGTTGGCGAACTGACAGGAAATTTTAATAAAATGACGCGCCAGCTCAGACATCGTCTCGAACTCAAGGAAGCCATCAACATAGCAC
>JABDPQ010000417.1 GCA_013042695.1 Desulfobacterales bacterium
ATACCGTTAACAAGCTTTATGATAGGCGCATCTGAAGCTGCAAACTGGTCTAACCCTTCCTCGATATCTCCACTCTCGATCTCAAAATCGTCTGCAGCCTCGGCAACAATGGCACCGAAGTCGTCAACTTGGGTAATATCCATCTCTTCTTCGGCTTCGTCACCTGAAGAGAAAAACGATCTGGCTTCCTCATCATCGATGTTATAGTATTTCTGATAGGCATCGATGATGTCTTTTTCAGTAGACACACAGACCGAGAGTTCTTTATTCAACTCATCCTGAAGTTCCTCAACTGCTGTGGCATTAGATGGCTCCGCCATGGTAATCTGCAGGGTGTTGCCTGCCATACGAAGCGGGAAAGCCATGTACTTCTTGGCAAGCTCATATGGCATGAGCTCAATGGCATCAGGAGAAGGCGGTTCGCTTTTTATAACAGCAGATGGATAGTTGTGCTGTCGACTGAGGAAGGTAAAGACGGTGTTTTCGTCTATATACTCAAGCTGACGAAGAACAGCGCTCATACGGGTGCCGTTCTTCTGTACTTCTTTTTTAGCCGTTTCAAACTGAGTAGCCGTAATATATCCTGCTTTACTCAGCAGTTCGCCTATCTTGATTTTCCCGGCACCGGACTGATCCTTTACCGTCTTTCTTATCGAAGATTTGCGAGCAAGATTTCCTGTATTTGTAGCCATATAACGCAATAAATGAAAAAGGTGTACATATAAAACCGCTAGTTATTTTTATAGTACACCTTTTCCAGACAAAATACCAATTTAGACTTGTTAGAAGACGCCGACAACCCGTCCAGAGTCAAGATCAACATCAACTCGTCTGTATGCAGGGTCAGAAGCAGTTCCCGGCATCAGACTGATGGCTCCTGCTACAGGTACGACAAATCCAGCACCTTTATAGGTTAAAATATCACTGATTGGCAAGGTCCAACCTGTCGGAACACCTTTTAGTTTCGGGTCATGTGAAAGAGACAGGTGGCTTTTCACCATACAGGTTCCCATCGTAGCCATATCCGGATCAGCGCTGAGCCTTTTTAGTTTGGTTGCAGCCTCAGGGGTATAGGTCACTCCATCTGCGCCGTAAACTTCTTTTGCTATGAGCTCTATACGCCTATCAAGCGGGGCGTCAAGTTCATAGAGGAATTTAAAATCATTGGGTTCTTCACACGCATCAACAACAGCATCAGCAAATTCAAGTGCCCCTTCACCACCATGTTCCCAGTGACGGGACAACGCCACTCTGGCGCCAGCATCTTCACACAGCCTGCGGACGGCCTTAATTTCATTGTCAGTGTCCGTGAAAAAGGCATTGATGCAGACAACAGGATTGATACCTGCTTTCTTGACTGTTTCAATATGATGCAACAGATTTTTTGTTCCTTCTTCAACCCAGCCAACGTTTTCATTGCCGTACTCAGCAGGCATTGGTTTACCAGGCACTGGAATTGGCGCACCGCCATGACATTTGAGGGCTCGGATAGTTGCAACAACAACAGCACAATTGGGTTTATTGCCGGAAAATCGACACTTGAGGTTCCAGAATTTCTCAAAGCCGATATCTGCACCAAAACCTGATTCGGTAACATTGTAATCAGCAATTTTCAAACCAACCCGGTCAGCGATGACCGACGATTGACCAATCGCGATGTTAGCAAAAGGTCCGGCATGAACAAGTACAGGCTGCCCTTCCAGGGTCTGCATAAGATTTGGGTTAAGCGCCTGGACCATCCATGCAGTCATGGCACCGTCAACTTCTAAATCAGCGGTGGTTACAGGCCTGTCCTGCTTGTCATAGGCAACGACAATTTTACCGATTCGTTGGCGCATATCGGCCAGATCATTGGCAACCGCAAGAATTGCCATAATCTCTGAGGAAACGGCAATGGCAAATCGAGACTGCATGGTATAGCCATCAAGCCTTCCGCCAATACCGATGGTGATATTTCGCAGGGCCTGCGCGCAAAAATCGATGATCCAGTTAAACTCGACCTTCTTGGGGTGAATATCAAGGCGTTTTAGGTTGCGCGCTGCCAATTGTTCATCGGTATAATTCGATTCATGCTGCATGCGTGAAGTTATCGCAACCATGCCGAGGTTATGTGCATTCATGATCGCATTGATGTCGCCAGTGAGGCCAAGGGAAAACTCGTTCAACGGAATACACTGGGCGAGACCACCGCCTGCAGCAGAGCCTTTAATATTCATCGTCGGACCGCCAGACGGCTGCCTGATAGCACCGATAACACTCTTATTTCTTTTACCGAGCCCCTGCACCAGTCCCATGGCACATGTTGACTTCCCTTCTCCAAGCGGCGTTGGAGTAATTGCGGTGACATCAACGTATTTTCCATCTGGCTTGCTGGAAGTACGCTCCATTATTGTTCTAAAATCAAGCTTTGCTACATAATGTCCGTATGGCAACAGTTCTTCCTTATCAAGACCAAGCTCCTCCCCAAGTTGATAAACTGTTTTCATTCTGGATTCAGCTTCCTGTGCAATTTCCCAATCTGCATGTTTTGTCGGATCTAGAACCATGTTACGAGACCTCCCTCTAATCAATGAGTTTGAATGGTAGGATTACCAAATGAACTGGCAGACTGAAAAACGTTATAACTGTTCGAGCCGTGATGTCAAGTAGTTATAGGAAAAGATGAGAATAAAGCCCAATGCATCAATCCGTCTTGCAAAATCAATAACGAAAACTTATGAAAAACAAATGAAAAATCGGCAGATAACAGATCAGCATCTGCTTCTACTCAATGCATCTGACAGGTGCATAGTGAACATGACGTCTCGGTGATGCTGACCAACAGAAGATGAGGAAAGCATTCAATTGAGTTGCCGAACGACTCTTCTCGGTATCGACTCATTGAAGTGTACGGACCGAATGATACGTATGCATGAGCAAACAGCGGAAATGTCCGTTGCAAAACATGCAATCAGAGATCAATCACCAGGCCAGAATGGCGACATATCACGTAACTGTTTGATGATTTCGGGCATCTTCTCGAGGACATAATCAATTTCCTCTTCGGTGTTGTAGACACTCAACGAAAATCTGATTGAACCATGAGCCGCGGTAAACGGCACACCCATTGACCTGAGAACATGAGAGGGTTCCAAAGACCCCGAGGTGCAGGCAGAGCCTGAAGAGGCACAAATATTAAATCGATTCATGTAAAGAAGTATCGCTTCTCCTTCTACAAATTCGAAGCTAATATTAGAGGTATTTGGCAGGCGGTGTTCTTTATTGCCGTTCAAAATTGATTTCGGAATTGAAGAAAGGAGACCATTTTCTAATTTATCCCTCAGTGCTTTTACCCTGGTATTTTCTTCTTCCATCTTTTCTTCTGCAAGCTGACAGGCTTGTCCCAAAGCAACGATAGATGCCACATTTTCAGTGCCGCCGCGCCGCTCCATTTCCTGATGCCCTCCCGTCATAAACGGCACAAATCCTGTACCGCGCTTGACATACAATACGCCAATTCCCTTTGGGGCGTGCAATTTGTGGCCAGACAGGGAGAGGAAGTCGATATCGAGTTCTCGGAGGTTGATCGGTATTTTACCAACTGTCTGGACGGCATCAGTATGAAAGAGGATATTTCTGTCCCTTGCCATTCTGGCCATCTCCTCTACAGGAAATATTACTCCTGTTTCATTATTGGCCCACATGGCA
>JABDPQ010000784.1 GCA_013042695.1 Desulfobacterales bacterium
CGGTACCATTGTGTATGAATTGGGAGGATGGGCTGCACCTTGGGGGATAGAGTATCGTATTGATTATCTTAACAGCTATCTGATTCTTCTTGTTTCAGCCATGGGTGCGATTGTATTGGTGGCGGCACAGACGAGCATTCGCAGAGAGCTACCTGAGGATCGGCACACCTTTTTTTATACCGCTTATCTTCTTTGTCTTACCGGACTGCTTGGCATCCTGGCTACTGGAGATGCTTTTAATCTTTTTGTATTTCTAGAAATTTCAGCTCTGTCGTCCTACACCCTGATAGCCCTAGGTACTGACAGACGGGCGCTAACCGCCTCATACCAATATCTGATTATGGGAACGATCGGTGCAACGTTCATCATAATCGGCGTTGGTTTGATGTACATGATGACCGGTACGCTCAATATGTACGATCTGGCCCAGCGGCTGCCTGAGGTCCACAATACCAAAACGGTTTTGAGCGCAATTGGATTCTTTATTGTCGGCGTCTGTCTGAAGTTGGCACTCTTTCCCCTGCATCTTTGGCTGCCAAACGCCTATGCATTTGCACCATCCATTGCCACGGCCTTTCTTGCTGCAACTTCAACCAAGGTTGCTGTTTATGTACTGATCCGCTGCGTTTTTTCAATTTTTGGCATCGAATTTGTCTCTACCGTGTTGCCGCTTCATGAAATTTTTGTCGTGCTCGGACTTGCAGGTATATTTGCAGCTTCGGTCTCGGCAATTTATCAGCTCGATATCAAACGGCTATTTGCCTACTCAAGTGTCGCTCAGATCGGCTATATCATTCTTGGTCTGGCAATTGGTACTCAACTCGGCTTGACTTCGGCATTGTTACATCTTTTTAACCATGCATTGATGAAAGCTGCATTATTCCTGGCAATCGGCAGCGTTGTTTACCGGATCGGAAGCTCACAGCTGAGCCATTTTGCCGGGCTGGGTAAGCAGATGCCCTGGACTATGGCGGCAATTGTCGTTGGCGGCCTGAGCCTGATCGGCGTGCCTCTTACCGTTGGTTTCGTCAGTAAATGGTACTTGGTGCTTGCCCTTATTGAAAGGGGTTGGTGGCCACTGACTATATTGGTGCTGGTGAGTTCGCTATTGGCCCTTATCTATGTCTGGAGAATCATTGAGTGGGTTTATTTTAGTCCGCCTCGTATTATCATTGACGAGATCAAAGAAGCACCAATCAGCCAGCTCGTTCCGATTTGGTTTCTTGTGCTTGCTAATATGTATTTTGGTATTGATACCAGCTTGACGGTGGGTCTTAGTAAAATAGCGGCGAAAAGCCTCTTCGCCCAGCTTGGGGTATCGCCGTGATGAACTTAGAGCCGGGAACTCTGCTGTTGCTGACCTTGCTGGTACCTGCAGTTGCTGTTATCCCGATAATCGCAGCTGACCGTTATCCTAATCTTCGAGAAGGAGTAACCGTCACTGCCAGTTTGATTCTCATTTATTTTGTTTCGTCCTTGTACGGCGTCACCAGGTCCGGCGTAGAGGCCGCGCTGACCAGTCCGGAATTGTTTTCCGGTCTGGTACTCGATTTCAGGATCGAACCTCTCGGTATGTTGTTTTCCCTGGTCGCCAGTTACCTCTGGCTGGTTACATCCGTGTACTCAATTGGCTATATGCGCGGACATAACGAGAAAAACCAGACCCGTTTTTACGCCTGTTTTACCGTGGCTATTTCGTCATCGATGGGAATAGCCTATGCAGATAACTTGTTCACGCTGTTCATTTTCTATGAAATCCTGACGCTTTCAACGTATCCGCTGGTCGTTCATTCAGGCACCGAGGAGGCTAAACTGGGTGGCAGGGTATATCTGGGTGTGTTGCTCTCCACCTCGATCATGTTCTTGCTCCTGGCGATCGTTGGTACCTGGTTTGTTGCCGGGACGCTTGATTTCAAAGCCGGTGGCATCTTTACTCAGTCACATGCACGTGCTGCCGCTGCCCTGCTGCCGCTCTATATTTTCGGAATCGGCAAGGCGGCAATTATGCCTTTTCATCGTTGGCTGCCAGCGGCGATGGTCGCACCGACACCGGTAAGTGCATTGCTGCACGCGGTTGCCGTCGTCAAAGCAGGGGTCTTCTCAGTCCTTAAGGTGTGTACCTATGTATTTGGCCTAGATTTTTTGAAAACTCTACCAACAACTGATTTCCTGCTGTACCTGGCTGCTGCCTCGGTCATTCTGGCTTCGCTGGTGGCGATGAAAAAAGATAACCTGAAAGCGCGGCTGGCATACTCCACTGTGAGCCAGCTGGGTTATATTACCGTCGGCGCATTGCTGGCAACCAGTGCAGGTGCTCTGGGGGGGGCTATGCACATTGCTATGCATGCTTTCGGAAAGATTACCCTGTTTTTTTGTGCTGGGGCGATTATGGTCGCCTCACACAAAACCGAAATAAGCCAGATGCGCGGACTGGGGCGTCAAATGCCGATTACCATGGGTGCCTTTTTTATCGGTAGTATAAGCATAATTGGCCTGCCTCCATGCGGTGGTACCTGGAGTAAGTGGTATTTGATGATCGGTGCAATAGACACCGAGAAATGGATTATCATGATGGTACTCATGCTGAGTTCCCTTCTTAATATCGCCTACCTGCTGCCCATTCCACTCAGGGCATTTTTACGTGAAGACGGTGTTGAGCAGGACCAAGGTTTTCAAGTAAAAGAGGCTCCTGCACCTGCGTTGCTGGCGCTGAGCGTTACCGCTCTTGGCTGTATTGTGCTGTTTTTTTACACTCAACCGCTATTTGAATTGGCGTCGGCTTTCTTGGAGGCATCGGGAGGTTATGGCAGATAAAAAACAGTATATATTTGATAATCCAAAAAATGTTCAGCGACTCATCCGCACACTATATGTATGC
>JABDPQ010000785.1 GCA_013042695.1 Desulfobacterales bacterium
GTGCTATCGTGGTCACCAAACATGGTTGCGCCAACTTTATGCCCACGATGAAAGAAGTGGAGGAATTTATAGAGGGGCGTGGAGGTTTTTAATCTTTTTATTGCACACTTCCAACCATTTGCAGCTAGAAATCGAAATACTGCCATATCGACCTCCTTCTACCTGTGGGGAGGGCTGACTCCCTTCAGTCCTCCCTCTTTTGACAGTAGTGCTTTGGACGTTTTAATAGGATCGTTAAATGGTATAGGCTGAGAATCCTCCGTCAATTGGCACAACAACACCCGTTACAAATTTTGACGCATCTGATAAAAGCCAGATAACAGCTCCTAAAAGGTCATCGGGCTCACCGTAGCGGCCCAAGGGAGTATGAGCGATAACCTTCCGGGCCCGTTCAGACAGCTCTCCTGTTTCCTGGTTTACGTGAAGGAATCGAAGCTGTTCGGTCATAAAAAAACCGGG
This sequence comes from Desulfobacterales bacterium, assembly GCA_013042695.1. Lineage (GTDB taxonomy): Bacteria > Desulfobacterota > Desulfobulbia > Desulfobulbales > Desulfocapsaceae > JABDPQ01. Next base: position 460 of record JABDPQ010000785.1, read on the forward strand.
GGCTATCGCATTCACCCTTACACCTGTTTGAGAAAAGTGGACCGCCAACCATTGAGTAAAATTACTCACCGCGGCTTTTGCAGCCGAATATGCGGCAACCTTCGTCAGTGGCGTGAGAGCACTCATGGATGAAATGTTCAGGATTGAACCTCGTCTCTGAGCTACCATAGACTTGGAAAATATCTTGATCGTGAGAAAAGTTCCCAGGAAATTCAAATCAAACACATAACGAAATCCGTCGAGGTCGAGGTCGAAAAAATCTTGTTTTTGCTCCGGCAACTTTTCCCGCGGCGTGAAGAACTCCCGATCCGTCGAGCCACGCGGATCGTTTCCGCCAGCGCCTGGGATAAGCAGATCCACTGCTCCCCATTTGTTGCATACCCGTTCATGACATGACTCGAGCTCATCCGTACTCAAAACATTACACGCCATGCCTATTGCGTTGCCACCTGCTTTCTCAATTTCCGCAGCTGTTTTCTCCGCTTTTTCACGGTTGAGGTCTAAAATCGCAACCTTTGTACCTATCGAGCCAAGTGCGGTTGCCATGGCGCCGCATAACTCACCCCCTCCGCCTGTGATAACTGCAACTTTTCCATTTATGCTAAATGAGTCGATAATATTTAAAGTCATTAAAATTATTCCTCATTGGAAATTGGTTTTGAAGATCAGTAAAGATCTGATTGACCTCCCTATTCATACTTTTCCAGACAAAATTAGAGATATCCAGATATTAATTTTAACTCTGGAGAACTGAAAGCAATATTGAGCTTGTTCCTGAATCTGTATCGACACCGAGAAATTGTCCGACTGAGAGGTTGCCCTCAGCAGTGTTATTTATCTGAGAATTACTTCAATGAAGGAGCATCAGGGATAAGCTCTAGCGGGTCTTTAGTGGAAATGTAAGAGATTTCCAAAGATAATTTATATACTCTCTTTAACTTTCTCTTCGTAAGAAAGAGCCTTGATCAAACCACGCAATTCAGCCAGACCCTTGAGTCGACCTATGGATGGGTAGCCGGGTTGTCCGCTACGCTTCAGGTCATCGAGAATATCCATCCCGTGATCCGGACGAATAGGAATATTCCAGTCTTTTCTCCCATACCGGCGCCTACTTTTTTCTTCCAGGAGAATTGCCTTGGTTAAGGCCACCATGTCGGTATCTCCATCGAGATGTTCAGCCTCATGAAATGAAGTGGGCACAACGGAAGTTTCTTTTTTAACATTGCGTAGATGAACAAAATGTAGACAATGGCCAAGTCGTTCAACCATACCCGGAAGATCGTTATCTGGCCTCGCTCCCAGAGAACCTGAACACATGGCTATGCCGTTTGCAGAAGAATCAACAGCTTTGACGATGTTTCTGTAATCTTCCTCAGTTGACATGATGCGAGGGAGGCCAAGCAGCGAGAAGGGAGGATCGTCCGGATGACAGCATAGACGCACACCAATTTTTTCAGCTGCGGGTATGACTTCATCGAGAAAATCTTTGAAATGTCGGCGCAACTTTTCCGGGGTAATTTCTTTATACTCATCAAGGTGACGACGTATATCCTCTAGCGCCAACGAATCCCTGGAGCCCGGCAGACCGCAGGCGACACTATCTAGGATATTTCGTTTCTTCCCTTCGCTCATTTCCCTGTACCTTTCGGCAGCAGAATCGAGGATCTCGGGAGAATAGTCATGATCGGCGCCCCGGCGCTGCAGGATATGGATATCGAAAGCTGCAAAATCTACCAGATCAAACCGCATCGTAGTGCCGCCGTGCGGCATTCGCCATTTCAGATCAGTCCGTGTCCAATCCAGCACCGGCATGAAATTATAGCAGATAATCTCGATGTTCTGATCAGCAAGGTTTTTCATACTGAGTTTATAGTTCTCAATGTGCTGCCGCCAATCACCGGCCTGTTTCTTGATCGCTTCAGACACCGGCAGGCTTTCTGCAACTTCCCAGCTCAGTCCGGAAGGCGAACCGTCCATCCTCTTAGAGATTTCCATTTTGCGCTTACGGATCTCATCAGCACTCCAGACAGCTCCTGGTAAAACATGGTGCAGAGCCGAAACGATTCCTTCTGCACCGGCCTGCAAAATGTCATCTATCGATGTTCTGTCTAACGGACCAAACCATCTCCAGGTTTGCTTCATTGCTTGTCCTTTTGTTTTGCTATCCTGTCAAGCCAATATTTACATGTAAAATCAAATTGTTAAGAAAAAGAATACAACAATTCTAGGACGGTCCAGATTTTTGTGTTGACTAGTATGGTAGCATGTTTTAAATAAAAAATCGGAGGTCGTCAAGTGGAGAAAAGCTATACAGCGGATTGGACATTGACGAAGGGAAAGGCTGTCAATATTCAAGCTTATGAGATACTCAGGGTTCAAATTATCCAAGGTGTCTTAACTCCCGGAACCATAATTTCAGAAACCGAAGTATCACGT
>JABDPQ010000788.1 GCA_013042695.1 Desulfobacterales bacterium
TGGGTGGAGTCTACTCTCTTAATGATAACGCTTTTGTCAAGTTAGACCTTTTTTATGCCAACTTTTCTCCACGTAAAAAAGCCATTTGCGATATTATTACGGTTGTTTTTACGTTCTTATTTTTGAGTGTATTGATTTGGAAGGGGACTACAGCGGCCTTGCTGTCTGTTAAGTTGAAGCAGATGACACCAACAGGTGTCCCTATACCCATTTATCCTCTAAAAATATTCATACCAATATCCGCCGTGTTCATGTTGTTGGTGGTGATTAAAAAACTTGTCAATGACATTAAAACAGTCATTACTGGTGGAAAGTAATCATCCAGGAATGACAAGTAACAAGCAGGTGCGCTTAGTTTGGGACGTCGTGTTGTTATATGGAGTGTGATTTATGAGGTTACTATTTTTACCTCTAATTTACAAAACACAAACTGAAGTCAAACAGGAGGAGAACGCAATGAAGAAAAATGTAATAAAATTGATTGCCGCACTTTTCGTTTTATCTATCTTTGCTGTGCCCGGTGCATTATTTGCAGCAGGGGATAATGAAAAGCCAGATAAGGTGACCAAGTGGTTGTTTCAACCATGCTTTGACTCATCGGATGCCGGTTGGGCAAATGGTATCGTGCCCTGGATAAAGGCTGTGGAAGAGGCCACTGAGGGCACCATCAAAATTGAATTGCAACCAGCAGGTGCAATTACAAGCGGGGCGGAGGCCTTTGGTGCAACTGCGGCAGGAATGTTGGACGTATATGCCGGCTGGGCGACTGTCTACGGTGGAGATATGCCCGAGGGAATGCTAGCTTTTGGAATGGCAATGGGCGCAAACAATTGGCGTGATTCCTGGGCGGCAATGTTTGGTGATCCAAAATACCGCATAGGAGATATCGTTCAAAAAGCAGCCAATGATCGTAATCTTCAATGGGTCGGCTGGACGAGTCAAGGGCCAAATGCCATGTTCACCAAGTTTCCGGTAAACAAATGGGAAGATCTATCTGGCAAAAAAATGAGAGCTGGCGGCCCCCATGCCCTCTTTCATGCGGCCATGGGCGGAGCACCGGTTTCCATGGGTGGCGGCGATATCTATACAGCCATCAAGCTGGGCACCATTGACGGCACCTATTGGGATACCGGCGGTATCGATGATATGGCTTTCCATGAGGTCATCAAGTATGCAATTATGCCTGGTTGGTGTCCTTCGCAGCATCAGGAGATTTATGTTAATTTGGATAAGTGGAAGGCACTTAACCAATGGCAGAGAGACAAGATTAATGGTGTATTCATGTCAACCTACTTTGAAACCAGCCGAATGCATGATCAGGGTGTCGAAGAGGCAAAAGAGATTCTCCTAAAGGCCGGTGGTGAAGTTATTTATATGTCTGAGGAAGAAGTAAAAAGAATGCGAGAAAAGGCAATCGCTGATGTATGGCCCAAGGTTGCCGAAAAATCTGAAGGCTCTGCCAAAGGCGTTGCGCTGTGGAAACAATTTTTGGTAGATATCGGTGAATTATAAGCCGCTAAATCAGTGTAAGTAGAACATTCTTCAGTTTGTATCAATAAGGCGTCTTTGCTCCGGAAGCATGAAAGGACAGAGACGCCTTAATCTTTTTGGGTATTATCATTCTTCACCTCGCTTCCTGATATAGCTGAGATTTGGTGGTAATCAAGTACTATTTTCACCTGAATATCCAGACAAAGCGTAAGGTGGTGATCGGTCTGGTTTTCATTTTTATTGTTGCACATGTTCCGCATCCGAAACGGGCCAAATGCTTCTGCTATTCTGTATTTTTCTGCTATTTATCTCCGAGAAATCATACTCAGCGCCTCATGACCAAATAGTCTTGAAGTATTTAAAGGCAAGTCGAGGGACATGAGTAGGTACCTTTTAGTAATGAGAATTATTATTGACGAGACAAAAAGTCTACACTATAGTCGGTGCGAATTTTGAAAATAAAGAGTATTAGGGATTGTCTTCAATGACACCATAGAAATGGGTTTGTGCTGAGCCAACGCAACATACTCGTCTTGAGTTGATTGATACATAAGGAAATATGAACGTGTCGTCGTATCCATTACGAATTATAAGATTTTACAGAGATGGCTTTCGTTCCATGACCCTTGGTAAAACGCTCTGGAAGATTATTTTGATAAAACTTCTGATTATGTTCGGTGTTTTAAAGCTATTCTTTTTTCCTGACTTTCTTAATACACAGTTTGCAACTGATGAACAAAAAGCCGGCTATGTCATGGAGCAAATGACAAAAACCGGTGAATCACAGCCTTAGAGGAGGATATAAATGGTTGACATAGATCCGGGCTTGGTGAACTGGTCCAGGGCACAATTTGCCTTGACAGCGATGTATCATTGGATATTCGTACCTCTGACACTTGGCCTGTCATTTTTGGTTGCATTCTTCGAATCAATCTATGTTCGCACAGGCAACGAAGAGTGGAAGAATTTGACAAAATTCTGGATGACCTTGTTCGGAATCAACTTTGCAATTGGTGTTGCTACCGGAATTATCCTTGAGTTTGAATTTGGTACGAACTGGTCAAATTATTCTTGGATGGTTGGGGATATATTTGGCGCCCCACTGGCAGTTGAAGGAATAGTTGCCTTTTTCCTTGAGGCGACATTTTTTGCTGTCATGTTCTTCGGCTGGGATCGGGTATCGACAGGATTTCATCTGTTTTCAACCTGGATGGTAGCTATCGGCTCAAACCTGTCAGCTTTATGGATCCTGGTGGCAAACGGTTGGATGCAGTTTCCCACTGGTATGGCTTTTAATCCCGAAACGGTGCGTTTTGAGATGCAGAATTTTTGGGAAGTGCTGTTTTCACCCGTTGCCATCGCAAAATTTACCCACACAACCAGTTCAAGTTTTCTTGTCGGTGTGATGTTTGTGATTGCCATTTCATCATACTATCTCCTGAAGAGAAGACATGTGGAGATGGCCAAGAAGTCAATTCTGGTGGCCTCGGTCTTCGGGCTGTTCTCATTTGCTTTTGTTGGAATGACTGGCGATGAATCGGCCTTTGCAAATGCTTCGACACAGCCAATGAAGTTAGCCGCTTATGAAGGATTGTATGACGGAAAACGAGGGGCGGATATCGTTGTCTTTGGAATCCTGAACCCGGATAAGCAACCGGCAGATGAAAAGAGTCCATTTCTCTTCGAGTTTAAGGTACCTTATTTACTTTCCTTTCTGGCCAACCGCTCATTTGATTCTTTTGTACCAGGAATCAATGACCTGGCATTTGGCAACGATAAAGAAGGGATCGTCGGTATCGGCAAGAAGATTGAGCGCGGCAAATTGGCCGTAGGTGACCTGGCTGCATACAAAGATGCGAAAAAAGCCGGTGATGGAGTAGCTGTGGAAGCAGCTTTGGCAAAATTTGAGCAAAACAAAGATTTTCTGGGATACGGTTATCTGAGTAAGCCTGAGGATGGTATTCCTCCTGTTCAAATGACATTTTACTCCTTTCATATCATGATTTTTTTGTCACTGTTCTTTGGCTTCATCTGTATTGCCTACCTAATCTATGGTATGAAGGACACCATTGAGGAGAAACGCTGGCTCCTGCCGCTTGGCGTTGCCTCGTTTTTCCTGGCTATGATTGCCAGTCAGGCGGGCTGGGTTGTTGCCGAGGTTGGCAGGCAACCTTGGGCTATCCAGGATATGCTCCCTGTCGGTGTGGCGACGAGTAATCTTGCCAAGGGCAATGTCATGACAACATTCTGGATGTTTGCCGTCCTCTTTACGCTGCTGCTGCTGGCGGAGATAAAGATCATGTTACGGCAGATTAACAAAGGACCGGAGGGTGTATAAATGTTTGGAGATCTGGATATTACATTATTACAGCAGCTCTGGTGGATCATCGCTGCAATCGTAGGCTCTTTGTTTCTCTTTCTTAATTTTGTTCAGGGAGGTCAAACCCTTTTATGGCAGGTAGCCAAATCAGAGATGGAAAAATCTCTGGTAATAAACTCTCTGGGACGTAAATGGGAACTGACGTTTACAACCCTGGTGTTGTTTGGTGGAGCTTTGTTTGCGGCTTTCCCCAAATTTTATGCCACCAGTTTTGGCGGGGCCTACTGGGTGTGGATTCTGATTCTTTTTACCTTCATCATCCAGGCCGTAAGTTACGAGTTTCGTAAAAAACCGGCAAATCTGCTCGGTGCCAAGATTTATGAACTGTTTTTATTCATTAACGGCTCTGTCGGTATTCTTTTAATCGGTGCCGCGGTAGGTACATTTTTTACCGGTTCAAATTTTACCCTTAACCAATATAATCAGGTAACCTGGACTCACCCGCTGCTGGGACTTGAAGCGGCTTTTTCAATTTTCAACCTCTCTTTGGGACTGTTTCTCGTGTTCAACGCTCGGTTGCTCGGCGCCATGTATCTGGTCAATAATATAGATTTTTCAACAACTCCCGAACTTGAACAACGATTGAGAAGGGCCTGCCTGATCAACCTGATCTGCGCGTTGCCATTTCTGCTCTATGTCCTCGTCAGCCTTTTGGTCATGAATGGATATGGTTTTAATGAGGCAGGTGTGGTGAGTATGGTTTCGGGTAAGTATCTGGAGAACCTGCTGGCGATGCCGGTTGTTCTAACTCTTCTTCTTGTTGGCCTCGTTCTGGTGGTATTGGGGGTGGTTTTAACAAGTATACTTAACGGATACAGGGGGATCTGGTTTGGTGGACTGGGAACAGTTTTGGTCGGCCTCGCCGTTTTCTTTACTGCAGGATTTAACAATACACCTTTTTACCCATCAAAGGTTGATTTGCAATCCAGTTTGAGTATTTATAATGCTTCATCGAGTCATTATACTTTGACTGCCATGTCCTATGTGGCCCTTGTCATTCCATTTGTCTTGGCATATATCATCTATGTTTGGAAATTGATGGATGCCCGTAAAATCGGTCATGATGATGTTCATGACTCAAAAGCCTACTAACGGGCACAAAAGAGTGGAGGACGCAAAAGATGGTA
>JABDPQ010000790.1 GCA_013042695.1 Desulfobacterales bacterium
CGGTAAGTATCGTGCCGGCAGTACCTGTACCTGATCCTAACTTGGCATCAAATATCTTACATGATTCTCCCCGAAAGCTTGTTACTGCGCCAGGTGCTGGGTTTGCACCCCGGATCAGATTATAGACCTTGTCTGCTGGCTGGCTCCAGTCGATCATGGTATCATCTGCGGTGATGACCGGCTGATAGGACGCCGAGCTTTCATCTTGGAGCGTTGGCACAGCCTTTCCCTCTCGGATCAATTTCACCGCACTGCCTATCATCCTGATTCCCAGGGGGTACAGTTTATCGAAATAGACACTTTTTACCGTATCATCCGGTTCAATTGCTACCTTCTCCTGTAATAGGATCGGACCGGTATCGACACCTTCGTCAATGAAATGAATCGTTACCCCTGTCTCTTTCTCCCCACTGATAATAGCCCAGTTTATGGCCGAGCCACCTCGATATTTTGGCAGCAGCGATGGGTGATAGTTAATACCCCCCAGCCGAGCTGCATCAATCATTTCTTTTGGTACGAAAGAGGTCACAAATGCCAGAACCAGCAGATCGGGCTGCAATGATTTTACCCAGGAAACTGCCTCAGGCGTTTTTAGTAATGTTGACTGATAAAGAGGTAAGCCATTTTGTATTGCCAATTCTTTTACAGGATTTGGGTATTTCTGGTTAGGTTTGTCCGGGATGGTAATGACTCCGACGATTTCCTCTTTTTGTTCAATAAGTAACTGCAGTGACTCTTTGCCAAACGGCGCCTGGCCAATGAAAATGATCCGCATGTCGCCCTCCTTGTTAAGCCGTAGTTGGAAATACGTTAAGCTAAGATCCGGCGGTTACTATACTGCCAGGGCTCATTAATGTCATCACTTTGGTGATTCATAATTGATCATCGCTGTTGATAATCTGCGGTAATGCAATATATGGGGGAAATTAGATTACAGAAGGTGGAATCGGGCAGTTTGAAATGAGGGGGGATTGAATAGGATTCTCGTTTACGTTTTATTCATACGTTAAAGAGAAAATCCTTTTATATCATCATTGGTTATATACCCCATGATATCGTTCAACATATAATCGAGCTGCAGCTTGAATACCTGGGTGGCATCAGGACTCTTTTTTGCCCAGTTAAACCATACTGGTATTGCTTTTTTACGGAACTGATGCAAATCTTCCTGACTCATTCGAGTAACCGTACTTCCCGCTTCTTCAAATTTTTTAAGCGCTTCGACGTTGCGCTTTTGGATTCCAATATAGTGTTTGTACGAGTAGGATCGGGTTTCTTGTTCAACGAGTGTTTGTAACTTATTATCCAAACGATTCCAAGCTTCAAGATTTATGGTGAGATCCATCAAGTCGACTGGCTGATAAACAGACATTAAACTTGGAGGACCAAACAAGATATATTTGGTTACCTGGGCAAAACCCAGATCCCAGTTTACTGCTGGCCCAACATAATCGGCAGCATCGATAGTACCTTTCTCGAGGGCCGGGAAAATATCTGAGCTGGATAGACTGATGGTCTTGGCTCCGAATGCCTGAAATACCTCTGCCACCATTCCACCTGGAACGCGCAACGTGAGTCCTTTAAAATCTGCAAGCGATGTAACAGGCTTTTTAGAATGGATAATGTTTGCATCATGGTGGATATGACCGACATAAAAGAGTCCGTGTTTTGCATAAATGTCCCGGGCAATTTGCGTCATTCCAAGACCGTCAAACATTACGTCCCATTGAGCTGGCTGATCCGGTCCAGCGGGATATGACGAGAGGAATACCGATGAGGGAATTTTTTCTGCCCAATAAACGGTAAATGGGTTCATACCCTGAAGTATTCCTTTTTGTACAGCTTTGAATAACGCGTCGTTATGGGATGCAATTGATTCAGCAGGGAACGGTTTGATTTCTAGGGCGCCGTCTGATTTTTCTTTGAAACCCTTACACCACTCCTCGAAAAGGGTGTAGCCGCTGGTTTCTGCATTCCAGGAAGACTGGACATTCCAGGTGATAGTCTTGGCAGCTGCAGTCTGGATGAAAGGGCCGAAAGCTGAACTTGCAGCAAGAGCTGCACCGGCAGAGGCTGCGGTTTTGAGGAATGTGCGGCGTTTTTTATCAAGCGACATCATCCTTGGAATATTTTTTGTCGTTTCTTGTACCCGCATAGAGTGCTCGTTGTCTGTAGTTTTGGTGATTGTACATAGATTATCTCGGCCACAACTCCCTGAAGAACTACTATTTCGAAAATAGAAAGATCGTTTTAAGAGTAAAGTGTCAACAATTACAAAATTGAAACAATAGGCGTTATCTGCAAATCTACAAGAATTATCGATATCCTGAAAAGCAAGTGCAGCTTAACTGCATGAGTTGGAAATAACAGCCCATGGAAGCGAATGTAATCCTCTTAATTGCTATCTGGTCAAACCAGGGTGATATACATAATACCTCTTTATGCCGGCTGCTAAAGATTCTATTGCATACCTGAGCATTTCTCATCGTATCAAAAGAATAGAGAAAGGCGCGGTTACTTTGGTAGCTATACCAAACTGGCAAAAAGTTGCGGTGACGAACAGCAAGCAATTATCATAACACTTGAAAGCAGTTGAAATATGTTAACAATTCATCTGTGTAAGAAACTTATGCGTGCTGATTATTTTTTTATGCAGAGTTGTTTATCTATCCACTTGATCGAAAAGATAATGGTAATAGTCACCATTAATAAATTAGTATCATTTTGTAATCTAATGTTATTTTTGATTTTGACGAGCTTGCGTGATGAGAGCTTTATTGTTGCTATGCACCGTACCGGAGAGATGGCAGGATTTTCAATAAATTTGATAACATGCGTAATACCTGGAAAGACTGTTAATCTTATCGTTATCAGGTGACTATCAGTAAATGGAAATGAACAAATTGTGTTGGTTTAGGTTGTTGAGGAAAACACCAGGCATATTTTTCTGAAAAACGAATGAAGATCCTCGCAAATAACAACTCATTGGAGTAAAAAGAGAGTTGGGAAAAATGTGACCCAATCAACACAAAATATCTTGACAATAATGAGTCATCATGACATTTTAATCTGGTCTTACCAGTGTAGTTCTGGTTGCCTTGAGTATGCAATCAGCTTGTTTTGTACGAGGAGAATCCTGCGCTGGTAACAGTACTAAGAATGCAATTATCAATTCTAGACTAATGTTGACGGAGGAAAGATGGCAAAGTTTCTAGAGTTTCAGGGAAAAGAGTTTTTTAAGAAAGCTGGTATTCCGGTCCCTGATGGTTTTGTGGCTAAAACGGTTGAAGAGGCGGTAGAAGCTGCAGAAAAGATCGGGAAGCCGGTAGTGGTCAAGGCGCAGGTTCTCGCTGGAGGCAGAGGCAAAGCAGGTGGAGTTAAACTTGCTTCTACTCCGGAAGAGGCGGGCCAGGCGGCAGGCGCAATTCTTGGCATGGAGATAAAAGGGCTGTTAGTCAAACAGGTATTGGTTGAAGAACAGCTTGCTATCGCTCAGGAATTTTATGCCGGACTTATTATCAATTCGGCCCAAGAGGTTCGAGGGCCAGTACTCATGTTTAGCCCGGAAGGGGGGATGGACATTGAATCGGTGCCGGAAGACAAGATTGCTACAAAAAACGTTGATGTGATCAAAGGACTCATGCTCCATGACACCTTAAATATGGTTGTTTCGATGGGCATCGATGGGCCACGGATTCGCCCGCTTGCAGCGGTTATTTTAAAGCTATATGAATTGTTTCGCAAGAATGACTGCCGGGCTCTCGAAATCAATCCACTGGTTCTCACTGAAGACGGTAAAGTGTTTGCCGCTGATTGTCGAATGGAGGCGGATGACCAGGCACTTTTCAGGCACCCGGAGTTTGGCATTAAGATTGGCCGCGAGTTTCTCAAAGAGCCGACAGAATTTGAATTAATGGGTTGGTCTTTTGAGGCAAGCGACTTTCGCGGAACAAGCTATGTCGCAGAAATGGCATCACCAGAAGAGTTGCTAAAGGGCGGTTATGTCGGCTATCACGGTATAGGCGGCGGAGCTGCAATGCTCGGAATGGATGCGTTGAACAAAGTTGGTCTGAAAGTGGCCGATTACGCCGACACCAGCGGTAATCCAACAGCATCCAAGGTGTATCGAGCCGTTAAGCTGATTATGTCTCAACCAGGTATCGAGGGATATTTTCTTTCTGGATTCATGATGGCCAATCAGGAACAGTGGCATCATGCCCATGGTATTGTCAAGGCACTCAGAGAAGAATTGCCGAAACGACCTGGATTTCCTGTAGTACTGCTGTTGTGTGGTAATAAGGAAAAGGAGTCCCAGGAAATACTCAAAAAAGGTCTGGCGGATTTGGATGCCAGAGTTGAGATTTATGACAGAGAGCGTGTTTACGATGCCAAATTTATCGGTGGCAGGGTGAAGACATTGGTAGAAGAATATCGCAAAGACCAGGCGGCAGCCTAGAAGGAGAAGCAGATGGAATTTTCTGAGAGAACGATCAAAATAATAATCGACGAGGAAAAATGCGACGGCTGCCAGACCCATGCATGTGTTGCAGCGTGCAAATTGTATAGCAGGGGTATTCTGGTGCTCAAAGATGGCAAACCCGCGGTTGAGGATTCAGCCGAAGATCTGGCCCGCAAGGGTACCGAGTGCCTGGCTTGCGAATATGCATGCTGGTTCAAAGGTAACTCAGCCATTACTATCGAGGCGCCAATTGAAGGACTGGCGGAATATCAAGCTAAACACGGCACAGCATAGCAGGGGTTGATATGTCTATTATATTGGATGAAAATACAACAGTTGTAGTTCAGGGTATGACAGGGAGAGAAGGCTCACTGCGTACAAAGTATATGCAAGATTACGGAACCAAGGTCGTCGCCGGTGTTACCCCTGGAAAAGGCGGTATGGAGGTTCATGGCATCCCGGTATATAACACCGTAGAAGAGGCAATAAAAAACCATGGCATGATTGATGCCGCGGTAACCTTTGTACCTGGTCCGGGGCTCAAAGGCGCGGTGTATGAAGCTATTGATGCTGGAATCAAGCTGGTTTGTTCGCCTGTAGAGCGTATTCCGGTCCATGATGTCATTGACATGGTCTCCTATGCCAGACAGAACGATGTCCAAATGTTGGGACCGGGTAGCCTCGGCCTCATCAGCCCCGGTAAGGCAGTTATTGGTTGGCTTGGAGGGAGCGTTGACTGGGCAAACACCTTGTTTGATCCAGGTCCCATCGGTGTTATCTCCCGCAGTGGTGGTCAGTCGGGAACCGTTCCATGGGCGCTGAAAGTCGCCGGTCTTGGTATCAGTACGGCATTGCATATCGGCACAGAGCCAGTGCTGGGCCTGACCATGGCAGATGTTTTGCAGAAATTCGAAGCAGACGAGCAGACCAAAGCCGTTGCAGTTTTCGGAGAGATTGGCGGCACCCTCGAAGAAGAGGCGGCAGAAGCAGTTGCTTTGAAACAATTTACCAAACCGTTGGTTGTCTTCATCGCGGGGGCGTGGGCTCCTGAAGGCATGAGATTTTCTCATGCCAGCAGCATCGTCGAAAAAGGTCGCGGCACGGCCCAGGGCAAGATGAAGGCTCTGACCGAGGCAGGCGCTTATGTAGTCGATAGTCCAGAAGAAATTGCACCTAAGATTAAAGAACTTATCGCTGTTTAACTGAGAAAGGAGGATTTATCATGGCTGTAATGAGATCAGTATTCTATGTCCCGAGCAATAATGAGAAAATGGTTGGCAAAGCACCTACGATAGTTGCCGACGTTGTCACGTTAGATTTGGAAGATTCAGTTCCGCCAGCAGAAAAAGCCAAAGGGCGGGAGATGATTCAGGAATACCTGAAAAACGATCGAGCCGGCCAAGCGGCGCCTTATCTGTATGTGCGGATCAATAACTGGGAAACCGAGATGACCAACGATGATCTTGAAGCAATTGTTCATCCCGGTCTTGACGGTGTTTGCCTTGCAAAGTGCGGCAGTGCGGAAAATGTCCAGCGTCTCGATTGGAAACTTGAAGAACTCGAGCAGAGACGTGGCATGGAAGTTGGTTCGGTGGCCATCCAACTCCTGATCGAAACGGCCAAAGGGGTAATAAATGCCCATCCTGCAGCGACGGCCAGCCCTCGAGTTAATTCTCTTATCTTCGGTGCCGTGGATTACACCAAAGATATGCGGGTTACGCTAACCTCTGAAGGAGTCGAGCAACTTTATGCGCGCTACCATACTGCCGTAGCCGCCCGTGCTGCAGGCTGCGTAGCTATTGACTGCCCGTTTGTTGCATTCAAAGATGAAGAAGGTTTCAAAATAAGTACCAACGAGGGACGTCAAATGGGTTATGAAGGTAGAATGCTCATTCACCCGGGTCAGATTGTACCGTCTCACGAAATTTACACGCCTTCTGCCGAGAGTGTTGAGTGGGCTGAAGGCATCAAGAAGGTCTTTGAAGAGGAAGGGATTGCCAAAGGTACCGCAGCAGTGACCTATCTGGGTAAGATGGTAGATACTCCAGTATATGAGAACGCCATGCAGATTCTGCAAACCATGGCAGAAATCAAGGCAGTGGAAGAGAGGAACATCTAGTTTGTTGTAATAAAGGGTATTTCAGTTGCAGGGGGTCGTCGGTCTGAATTGACCATCGGCCCCTGAGACCATTATACAGGTTCTGGAGGAAGCATGATTCTGGCGCAATTATCTGTTTATCCAATTGGCGAGGGTGTCAGCATGGGACGTTTTGTCCGAAAAGGGGTCAAGATTATAGAAGAATCTGGATACACCTATCAGGTCGGAGGCATGTCAACTTCTATTGAAGTCCCTGACCTGCAGGATTTATTTGACCTTGTTGGAAAGATTCGCCAAGCGCAGCTCGACGAGGGTGCAGAAAGAATCATCATCGAGCTCAAAGTAGATGACAGAAAAGATAAAAAAGCAACACTTGCAAGTAAAATAGATTCGGTGACAGCAGGTTAGTAAAAAAGTAGAGGTGAGAACCAGATTTATTCGAGAGCATTTCTATGATGCTTTATAAATAGGTCATCCAGCACATGGGATTCAGGGAGAAAGACGACCCCGGGCTCTTTGATAATTGGCCCGATAAATATGACAACTGGTTTTTGACTCCTCTTGGTTTGCTCGTCAAGAAATTTGAAACCTCACTTTTACTGGAAATGCTTCAGCCTGAGAGAGGTGAGCTTATTCTCGATGTTGGTTGTGGTACTGGCGTTTTTACTCTGGATATTCTTTCTTATGGAACTAAAATCTTTGGCATAGACATCTCAACTCCTATGCTGAGCCAGGCAGTGAAGAAAACATGCACTTATCCATTTTACGCAATTGCCGGGGATATGTCGGTATTACCCTTCCCCGATGAATCATTTGATAAAGTGTATTCAATGACCGCACTGGAGTTTGTTGCTGATGCAAAAAAAGCCGTGTCAGAACTGGACAGGGTTATCCGGCCTGGCGGTCGGGTGGTTCTCACCACATTGAACAGTCTCAGCCCATGGGCTGAACGAAGGAAAAAGGAGGGAGAAAAAGGACATACTTTGTTTAAACATATGATATTCAGGTCACCTGCAGAGTTAGAAATACTTGCACCCAGGAATCCGCGCATTCAAACGGCAATTCACTTTCTCAAAGAGGATGATCCGGAACAAGCAGTACTTATAGAAAAAGAAGGAAAGAAAGAGCAGAGAAATACGGGAGCGATTGTCGCAATGAGTTGGCCGAAACCTTTATAGCAAAATCCAACTCTTCGAAATCGCATGAGATATTAGTGGTTAGAGGAGGAACGAAATGATTACAGAGAGTTTCGTGAAGAAGATGGAGGACATTGTCGGCAAGGAATATGTCAAGAAATCCAGTGCCGATATTGAGCTGTATTCCTACGATGCTTCACTGGTTACCGGCATGCCTGGACTTATTGTATTTCCCGGCAGCACCGAAGAGGTTTCCATGGTCTTGAAGGAGGCATATAAGGAAAAAATTCCTTCAGTCGGCCGAGGCTTTGCCACTAACCTCTCGGGCGGTACAATTATACGTCATCAAGGACTGGTGATTGTGTTGTCTCGGTTCAACGAAATTCTGACAATTGAACCCGACAGCAAATATGCAGTAGTTCAGACGGGGGTCACCAATCTTGAATTGCAGGAAGCAGTTGCCCCACTCGGCATGTTTTATGCCCCCGATCCAGCCAGTCAGAAGGTATCCACCATAGGCGGTAACATTGGCGAAAATTCTGGAGGCCCTCGATGTCTCAAATATGGTGTCACCTCTAACCATGTTCTTGGCATGAAGATGGTTATGGCAGATGGCGAAGTCGTTGATGTTGGCGGTCCAGCACTTGATCCTCCCGGCTATGACGTGCGCGGGCTTGTCGTCGGCAGTGAAGGGTGTCTTGGCGTAGCCACCGAGATCACTGTGCGCATTACTCCGAAAACTGAATCTGTTATCACCATGCTGGCCATTTATGATGATATGTCACACGCGGCACGATCTGTCGCTGACATCATGCGGGCCGGAATCGTACCACTTACCTTGGAGATGATGGACAACACTATAATTCAGGCGGTCGAAAAAGGTGGCTCGTGTGGCTACCCGATAGATGCTGCGGCCGTTCTGATCATAGAGGTTGAAGGGGTAAGCACTGGACTTCAAGAACAAGCCGATAAAGTTAACGAAATATGCATGGCTACCCAATGCCGGGAGGTTCGGGTTGCCAAGAACCAGGCCGAACGTGATCTGCTCTGGAAAGGGCGGCGGGGTGCATTCGGTGCCATCTGCAACCTCTCTCCGAATTACCTGGTAAACGACGGCTGCGTATTGCGCTCAGATCTGCCTGAGGTATTGAAAAAGGTCAAGGAGACCGCTGATGAATTTGGCTGTCCGGTCGGCAACGTGTTTCATGCTGGAGATGGCAACCTGCATCCGCTTTTGATGTTTGACTCAAGAAATGAGAAAGAACTCGAGCAGGTTCACAAGGCAGGTTGGGAAATTATGAAGATCTGCGCCGAATTTGGTGGAACTATATCTGGTGAGCACGGTATTGGCCATGAAAAACGCGATGCCATGCACATGGTCTTTTCCGGAAATGACCTCAATACCCAAAGAAGTGTCAAACTGGCATTGGATCCGGATAACGTCATGAACCCCGATAAAGTGATTCCGCTTCCGCCGGAAGGGGAGAGTAAACTCCCGGATACAAAACCCTCAGTACTCAAGCGACTCGGAGGTGGGCAAGCTACAGGTGTTTCTGAGGCGATGGAACTGATCAAGACAGCAGGTTCTGAGAACAAGGCAGTCAGGCCTTCTGGTAATGGTACCTTTAACGGTCTTGGAAATATGCCATCTCAGCAGGCAATTGTCATCGACAGCCTAAAAATGAAGGACTTCATCGAATATGATCAGGACAATCAATTTATCACCGTAGGATCAGGTGTCACTCTGGCTGCCCTGCAGGAAAAACTTGGTGAAAATAATCAGTGGCTGCCTATCAGGCCGCCGTTCTTTAAACCAGAATCCACCACTGGCAGCATTGCCGCTATGGCTGCGGTGGGGCCTGAACGATTGGCCTATGGGGCCCCTCGGGATATGCTGCTTGGTCTACAGTACATTGATAGCTCGGGCAGCATGGTTTCTGCCGGCGGCAAGGTGGTGAAGAATGTGGCCGGCTACGACATGACCAGACTTATGACTGGTTCCCTCGGGACGCTTGGCTTTATAACTGAGACAACCTGGAAAATTTCAACGCGACCAGAAATCTGTAAACTGGTTTCTGCTGCGGGAACTTTTGAGAATTGCTTCAAGACTGCTCTCAAGGTTGTGAACTCAAATTTGCTTGCTGCTCTTATAACCGTCGTACCAGAGGATGGGGCTTTCAAGTTACTTATTGGCTTTGAAGGCTTGGAAATGGTTGTCGACAGCCAGATAGAACGCTGCAGCGAAGTTATGCACGCACACGGTCTGGGTGAAAGCGAGCAGACAGAATACCCCGTTGTTGAGGGCTGCCTTGGAGGGATTTTTGAAACCATTTGGAAGGCTCCATATGTGATACAGGCCGATGAGGTAATTGAGAAAGGGACCGATTTTCATAATCAGATGAAAAAAATTGCTCCGACATCCCACACGCTACTCGATGTTGGCGGTGGTAGAATATATGCCGGTTTTGATTCGTTGAAAGCCGAGCAGTGGTCGCAGCTCGACAGTTTGGCCAGGCAATGTCAGGGACATGTCAGACTGTTAAAGGCTTCTGAAAATTTTGCTAAAAAAGAAGATATGTTTGGCTCATACCGTCAGGAATGGCGGCTCAGTCATCTTCTCAAAAAGGCTTTGGACCCTCAAGGAACATTCTCACCGGGAGCACTCCCGGGCAGAGTCTAGCCGGGTGACAGGCTTAAAACAGACGATGAGTTCTATGAAAGATATTACTAGGTGAGGAAAGAAATTATGACTGTGTCAGCCAACTATGATGCCATTGCCCAATGCAACAAATGCGGTTTTTGTCATGTCGCCTGCCCGATTTTCAGGGCCACCGGGCACGAATCCGGTGTGGCCCGCGGCCGTTTGGCTCTGCTCCGAGGAATCATTGAAGAACGAGTGGAGTGGAACGAGGATATGGAAGATCCTCTGTTCACCTGTCTTGGTTGCGGTGCCTGCACCACTAATTGCTTCGGCTCAGTACCGACGGCCGACCTGGTGCTCAATGCCCGGGCGGAATATTTAGATAATGTAGGGAAAAAACCAGCCCACCGGCTCCTTTTTGAGCATTTGCTCCCTTACCCAAAGCGTCTCCATGCGGCAGCAAAAGCAGTTGCGCTCGGGAAGAATTCGGGTGCTTCAAAGGTAGCCAATGCTCTTGGCTTGCTGAGAATTTTTGGCCGGGATCTGCCCAAAGCAGAGGGAATTGTTGAAAAATTACCGATGTCTTCATTTCGTGGAACAATTAAACCGGGTCAGTATCAGGGTCAGGGGGAGGAATTGAAGATCGGTTATTTTGTCGGTTGTGGAGTAGATGTGATTCAAGTTGAGGCCGGTAGGGCGACATTTGAATCACTGAAAAAGATCGGTAAATCGGTCACCGTGTTGGACAATTGCTGCTGTGGCTTGCCGCCATGGTCTTATGGTGATGTCGGAAATACAACACTGCTTGCCGAGAAAAACCTGAAGGTCTTTACGGCAGCAGATCTTGATGTAATTGTTACGGACTGTTCAAGCTGCGCTTCATTTTTGAAGAAATATCCCAAGGTCTTCCAGGATGATCCTCAAAATCAGGAGCTTGCCGATCAGAAATTGCCAATGATAAAAGATGTGGTTGAATTTCTCTATGCCACTGAGCACGGGACTGTTGAGCATAAAAGGAGTAGTGAAGAGGTATCCAGTTATCATGATTCTCATGCTGCTGTCGGCACAGAAGCGGTGCAAGAGGTTGTCTCAGGAGATCGTCCTGCGGTGGTAACCTACCATGATCCGTGCCACGCAGTTCGAGGCCAGGGCATCAAATCCGAGGGTCGTGAAATTCTAAAAAGTCTGCCCAATGTGGAATTCAAGGAGATGGCAGAGGCTGATTGGTGCTGTGGCGGGGCGGGGTCATATGCCTTGACTCATTATGATTTATCTCAGAAAGTTCTTGATCGAAAAATGAAAAATCTCAAGAACACTGGGGCTGACATTCTGGTTACCAGCTGTCCGGCCTGCATGATTCAGCTGGGCTGGGGGATTAGAAAACATGGTCTGAAAACCAGAATATTCCATATCTCAGAAATGACGGCATATAAAGAGACTGTCCCTCAATAAACGAGTTATTCAGAGCTATACATTCCATGCCTGCTGCTGGCACAGAAGCAGGCATGGAATACTGCTGATTTTTGTGGAGAGTGAAAAGCGTGTCGTACGTGCATGAAAGATTGGTAACCATGCGACGTTCGTATGACACTCAATTCGGTATGACAGGTAATTTTCAAGTTCTCTTATACATGTGATCAATATTAAGCGTAACAGATTTTCCCAACGTGCTTGATCAAAGTACTATTTTCTAATATATCTACTTCCTGTATAATCTGTCCAAATTTCAATTCTTTTATGCCCTAATAGTGCGCCTTAAGCGCGATGATGTGTGATTCGATTTGTATTTGATATGTTTGTTTTTTTCTGTTGTAGTCTTAAAATGCAGCAGCCTTGGCGAGGTAGTTTGCAGGGAGACAAAAAGATAGGTTTTTTGACAGCATCATGTTACTTTGTCGCATCGTCAGCACTACTGGCTAGACCAGGTGGATGCTGATTACGCTTTTTGTTAGAGCATATTGACGAATATTTTTTTCAACCGAGGTAATGAGTTGTGCGCATTGCAGAGTGAGGTCAAATTTGTCGATGTAATGCATGCACTTTTGTTTTGAACTTTTAACCCCATTTCCGTCATGGTTGGTGATTGGTGCCAGATGATGTTCTGGCAGAAGAAGCAAGAGATTTGGTCTCAATTACTAAAAAGTGGAAAAGGTTAAAAAACACACAACCACAATTATGTTGAGGTGAATTCATGAACAGTAAAATGCAAACCATCGATGGTAATACCGCAGCAACTCATGTCGCATACGGTATGAGTGAGGTAGCAACCATTTTTCCCATCACCCCGTCGAGCCCTCTGGGCGAGATTGCTGATGCCTGGGCCGTCGCAGGCAGAAAAAATATACACGGGCAGACACTCAACATTAAGCAAATGCAGTCTGAGGCCGGTGCTGCAGGTGCGGTTCACGGTTCTCTTGTCGCAGGTGGCATTACAACTACTTTTACCGCGTCGCAAGGTCTCTTATTGAAAATTCCGAATATGTATAAAATTTCTGGTGAACTCCTGCCTTGTGTTTTTCATGTAACAGCTCGGGCTTTGTCAGCGCACGCCTTATCGATTTTCGGTGACCATGCCGATATCATGGCAGCACGGCAAACTGGATTTGCCATGCTTGCAGCCAATTCTGTTCAGGAAACCATGGATCTGGCGCTCGTTGCCCATCTGGCAACCATCGAGGCACGTGTACCGTTTTTACACTTTTATGATGGCTTTAGAACCTCCCATGAGATCCAGAAAATCGAAATGATCGATTATGATGATATGGCGTCTCTCTATAACTGGGAGGCTTATCGCCAATTCAAAAAACGAGCGCTTGAACCGGAGAATCCACATACAAGAGGGACGGCACAGAATCCAGATATCTATTTCCAATGTCGCGAAGCGGCAAATACATACTATTTGGCAACTCCGGCCATCGTGACCAAATATATGAATAAAGTCGGAGAGTTGACTGGGCGCCACTATAGCCTCTTTGATTATGTCGGTGATCCACAGGCGGAGAAAGTCCTTGTTGCCATGGGTTCAGGTTGTGAAGCAATCGAGGAATCAGTAGAAGCTCTTGTGGCTCAGGGAGAAAAAGTAGGCTTGGTTAAAATCAGACTCTATCGTCCTTTCGATACTGCAGCTTTCATAGCTGCAGTTCCAGAGACAGTGAAGTACTTGTCAGTGCTTGATCGCACCAAGGAACCAGGTTCCATCGGTGAGCCTCTGTACACTGATGTCTGCGCAGCATATATTGACCAGGGAGTCACACCACCGCAAATTACTCACGGTCGTTATGGTTTAAGCTCAAAAGAGTTTAATCCGCCAATGATCAAGGCGGTCTACGACAACATGACAGCAGCGGATCGGAAAAAAGAGTTCACTGTTGGCATTACTGATGATGTGACTAATCTCTCACTCAAAGTCGAACCTGGATTTAACCCTGAGCCGAAAGGAAATGTTCGGGCTAAATTCTGGGGTCTCGGATCTGATGGAACCGTCGGAGCCAATCAGAGTGCGATTAAAATTATCGGCGATAATACCGAGAAATTTGCACAAGGCTATTTTGCCTATGACTCGAAAAAATCAGGTGGTATCACCATCTCTCATCTACGTTTTGGCGATGTACCAATTAAATCCACGTATCTTATTAGTGAGGCCGATTTTGTCGCCTGTCACAATCCCACGTATGTAAACATCTACGACGTTCTTGAGGGTATCAAAGACGGAGGTACCTTTCTGCTGAATTCACCGTGGACGGCTGAGGAAATGGACGAGCAACTGCCAGGTGATATGAAAAAGGCTATTTATGATAAGAAGCTTAAATTCTTTACCGTTGATGCCATTAAACTGGCAGTGGAAGTCGGCCTTGGTACACGAATCAACATGATCATGCAGACCTGTTTCTTCAAACTCGCCAATGTCTTGCCGTTTGAAAAGGCAATTGAGCTGCTTAAGGCAGACATCAAGAAAACGTATGGTAAAAAAGGCGACTTTATCGTCAAGATGAATGTCGATGCGGTAGATAATACCCTTGAAAAACTGGTGGAAATAACGGTCCCTGAATCGTGGGGACATGCCGCCGGCGGTATCCCTGGAAAACAGGCAACTACAGATTACGTTGACAATATCATGCGGCCCGTTCAGGCTTTGAAAGGAGATGAGCTGCCTGTCAGCCTGTTTTCACCAGATGGCGTATTTCCGACCTCAACAGCCAGATATGAGAAACGAGGTGTCGCAGTTAATGTACCCGAGTGGATCGCTTCTGAGTGTATTCAATGTAACCAATGTTCTTTTGTCTGTCCGCATGCGGCCATCATTCCAATTCTGGCAACGGAAGACGAACTCGCAGGTGCTCCGGCAACATTTGAGACTCTTCCCGCCGTTGGTAAAGCCTTGAAAGGATATCAATTCCGCATGCAGGTCAACGCTCTTGATTGTCAGGGATGTGGGAACTGTGCTGATATCTGTCCAGCTAAAACTAAAGCACTTGAGATGAAACCGATAGCAAGTCAGACAGAACAGGAAGTGCCAAATTATGATTTCTCCCTAAGCGTTCCATATAAGGATGGAATCATGAACCGTGAGTCCATCAAAGGCAGCCAATTCTATCAACCTCTCCTTGAGTTCTCCGGTGCTTGTGCCGGATGTGGTGAGACCCCTTATGTGAAAGTTCTCACACAGCTTTTTGGTGAGAGGATGACGATTGCTAACGCTACCGGCTGCAGTTCTATCTGGGGAGGTTCTGCACCATCATCCCCGTATTGTGCCAATGCCGACGGCTTTGGTCCAGCCTGGGCCAGTTCGTTATTTGAAGATGCTGCAGAATATGGTTACGGTATGATGCTTGCCTATAATACCAGAAGAAATGCCTTGGCAGCGAAGGTGCAAAAGGCAATCGATTCTGATATTCCAGCAGATATCAAAGAGACTCTTTCTTCCTGGCTTGGAGCTATGAATGATGCTGATAAGTCCAGAGAGTTAAGTGATACATTAAAAGTAATGCTCAAGGATACACCAGCTAGCGACCTGCTGGCAGAGATTGCTGACAATAGTGAATTGTTCACCAAGAAATCCCATTGGATTGTTGGTGGAGATGGATGGGCCTATGATATCGGCTACAGTGGCCTTGATCATGTCATGGCATCCGCTGACGATATCAATATCCTCGTCATGGATACCGAGGTCTATTCAAATACCGGTGGTCAATCTTCCAAGGCGACACAGACTGGTGCCGTGGCAAAATATTCTGCATCAGGTAAAAAACTCACTAAGAAGGATCTTGCCCGAATGGTCATGAGCTACGGACATGCCTATGTGGCCAGCATCTCTATGGGTGCAAATAAGCAGCAGGCTTTAAAAGCAATGATTGAGGCAGAAAAATATCCCGGGCCCTCCATCGTTATCTGCTATGCACCTTGCATTGCCCATGGAATCAGAAAGGGAATGGGCAAAACACAGCTTGAGGCAAAGCTTGCCGTGGATAGCGGGTTCTGGTCAATGTTCCGTTTTAACCCTGTTCTTAAAGATGAAGGAAAGAATCCTTTTATCCTTGACAGCAAGAAGCCAGATGGCACACTTCAGGATTTCCTTGCAAGTGAAAACCGCTTTGCTTCGCTTGAGAAAAGCCATCCTGAAGAGTCGAAACGACTGCGGGCAAAAATCGAGCAGGAAGTAAATTCACGATATGTACTCTTGAAAACTATGGCTGATCATGGAGTTGGGGTCTAACCAGCTGAGGAAGCTACAAGAGGGATGCATACAGCCCTCTTGTAGCTTCCCATATGTCAGGTGGGTGTTAACTCACATCACCAAGCGGGCTCAAGTATAATTGTTCGAGAAAGGAGTTGGTGCGATCCGTTTTACATTGCCGTACTGATTTTGTCTGAGCAGGAGGTTTCAGCTAATACTTTTACAGAGGTTATTGAGTTATTTGTCATGGAACATCAGGTATTTCACGCTATCGAACAAAAAAAGGTTTCATCCCAGATTGTTGAACAGGTCAAGACCCTGATTGCAAATGGAAAATTGAAGCCCGGTGATGCTCTGCCGCCTGAGCGGGAATTAATGAAGGTTTTTAATGTCAGTCGGCCCACACTCAGGGAAGCCTTAAATATGCTTTCCACCATGG
>JABDPQ010000795.1 GCA_013042695.1 Desulfobacterales bacterium
AAAACGATTAGCATTAGCCATGTGGCCCACTCTCTCTTGAATATTTGTTGAATTAAGTTAATAGCTTAATGAATAAATATTGATGAGCATTGGTCGTCGGCTGGAATACCCGAAGTTAATGATTTAGATTATCGTCTTTCGTTATCAAAGAAATGCCGTCAAAATAGAAAGGCCGCTGACGAACGCTAGCCAAGGCGGCATGGTGAATTCATTGTGCCCACCTTAAAATAAAACAATGTGCTGTATTTTTAGAGCGTTAAGCTTGTTTTTCTGTTCGTAACTGCTTCAGCTTAATGTATTGAAACCAAGAAGGCAAAGATTTTTCAATCAGGGGGCACTTGTAGTAACAGGGAGTATTCATGACTTCACCTACTTCAAAACCCAGTAACGCATTGATACAACTTGCCGCGTTTGTTGTTGTCGTTGCCGGGATGAAAGCAGCAAGCTCACTGGTTGTACCGTTTTTATTAGCGATATTTTTGGCAATTATATGCACACCTTTGCTGTTCTGGCTAAAATCCAGAAAGATACCAGGGTTGCTTGGGCTCTTGCTGATCCTTGGAATCGTTGGTGGATTGTGGCTTTTATTGGCAATGGTTATTGGCTCGACACTTGCTGAATTCTCAAGAAATGTTCCCTATTATCAGGATCGTTTATCATTAATAACAAGAGAGATCCTGCATATACTTGCTGACCAGGGTTTTTCTATTGATAGTGCCAAATTAGAAGAGCTCTTGAATCCCGGCAAAATCATGTTATTTGCCGCTGGTCTGTTGAATAGCCTTGGTGGAATGGTGACAAATGCTTTTGTTATCCTGCTCACTTTCGTTTTTCTTCTTCTTGAGGCTGCCGGTATTCCTGATAAATTGCGGGCAGTAAGTGGTAGGTCCAATGGGTCACTCGACCAATATGTTTCAATAACTGCAGGGGTCAATCGTTATCTTGCCATCAAGACCATAACGAGTATTGCAACGGGAGGAGCAGTCTATATGTTACTCTCTGTCCAAAAGGTCGACTTTGTGATTTTGTGGGCGCTTCTTGCTTTTTTACTAAATTTCATCCCCAATATTGGTTCTATTCTCGCCGCTATCCCCGCGGTGCTGCTATCTCTTATCCAGCTTGGCCCGGCCCAGGCAGCAGTATCAGCCATTGGCTTTTTACTGATCAATATAATCATTGGCTCGATCATCGAACCACGAGCGATGGGGAGAGGTATTGGTCTTTCCACCCTGGTGGTATTTCTCTCTCTTGCATTCTGGGGCTGGGTCTTGGGGCCGGTTGGCATGTTGCTTTCTGTACCGCTGACGATGACGGTCAAGATTGCATTGGGGGAGCGTGACGAGACTCGCTGGATAGCTTTGCTGCTGGGGTCAAATAAAGAGGTTTCTGCCTACCTTAATCTGCAGAAAAGAAGTGAGACAGTAGAATAACTCCTTTAAAACACTTAGGCCTGATCTGGTAGTCTTCAAAGAGTAAGCACAGATCACGGGTGTCTTTTCAATTCTGGCTAGAAAATGAGTTCTTTAAAATAGGTGATGGAAGGAAACTCGATTGAGAATTCAACGGGCCTGCGAGAACTTGGTTTTGCAATAAAAATGAGTTCAGAAATGCCATACATCTGCGCCGTGCGTAAAACCTGAGCCGTATCGTCAGCCAGCAGCGTCCTGTTTTTATTAAATTCGATTATCGTCTCAAGATTTTGCCAGAATTGCGGTTCCTCTTTAGCCGCACCGACGTGCTCGGCACAGATAATAGATTGAAAATACGGTGTCAGCACTGTTTTAGACATCTTGATCTTTAAGGTCTTCGAGTGAGCCGCGGTTACAAGGTGCACCGCTTTTTTCTTTGACTGTAAAAAATCGAGAAATTCAACAACCCAGGGACGCACTTTGATCAAATGATCGATCTTTTTCTTGAGTTCCGGTATATCCAGATCAAGCTGGACCGACCAGTAATCAAGGTCTGTCCAAAGAAGTGTGCTCTGAACGGAGCGATAGCGGGTCAGCAATTGCTGGGTTGCCGCAGGAATACTCAAGCCATTTTTATCAGCATAAACCAGGGGAACAAATTCTTCCCAGAAATAGTCATCAAAATACTTATCCAGAAGCGTGCCATCCATATCAAGAAGCACCGTATCTATATCATGCCAAGAAAATTCGGGAATGATCGCTTTATTATTGTACGCTCGTGTCATCGGTAGTGAAGCGAAGCAGGTCTGTGGTGATTGATTGGATAATGTTGCACATATCCGGAATGGCATCTACTTTCGTGCTGCAGACGAGTCTTCCGTCCGGGGTAAGTCGGGAACCACTCTTTTGAGATTGTAAATAGTTGAGTAACCGTTCCGGTCTGACCGGAGTGTCAGGCATGAATGAAAATACCAGGCTATCTTGGCCTCGCTCAAGTTTATTGACTCTGAGCGGAATCAAACGCTTTTTTATGGCAACGATCTTAAAAAGGTTGTCAACTTCTTGGGGGTGAGGACCATAGCGGTCAGTGAGCTCTTCCAACAGATCAGTGTAATCACTTTCATCGCTGTGGCACAATCCGGCAATTCGGCGATAGATGATATAACGCTGGCCAGTATCGGCTATATATGATTCAGGAATATAGGCCGAGAACTTAACATTGATTTCAGGGTCAATATCATCTTTATAGGTGCTGTAGGCATGATCATCTGTCTTTGATTTGAGATCCGCAACTGTTTTCTGGAGAAGATCAAGGTACAGATCATAGCCGATAGCAGAGATATGCCCGCTCTGGGAGACACCCAGCAGATTACCACCACCGCGAATTTGCAAATCGCTCATTGCCAGCTTAAAGCCTCCGCCAAGCTCATTATACTCCATCAAGGCTCTCAGACGTTCTCTTGAATCTTTGGAAAGATGGTCAATTGATGGAACCAACAAGTAGGCAAATGACTGAGTTGCCGAGCGACCGACTCTGCCTCGCAATTGATATATTTCGGCAAGTCCGAGTCTGTCTGCACGATTTATGATTATCGTATTTGCGCTGGGAATATCGAGACCTGATTCAATAATGGTTGTACTTATCAGCACATCTACGTGATGATTTACAAAGGCAACCATGATTTCTTCGAGCTCTTTTCCAGCCATCTGGCCGTGCGCAACAGCAACTCGGGCATGAGGAACAAGATCTTGAATTGTTGCAGCCATGCGGTGTATTGATCTCACTCGATTGTGGACGACAAACACCTGTCCGCCCCGAAGAATTTCCCGGTTGACCGCCTCTTTAATCACCAAGTCATCGTAGCGAGCAACAAAGGTTTTTACCGGTCGCCTGTGCTCGGGAGGACTGGAGATAACTGAGAGGTCTCGAATGCCGAGCAAGGACATCTGCAATGTTCGTGGAATCGGGGTGGCGGTAAGTGTGAGGATATCGACTTCGGCTTTGAGACGCTTAATTTTTTCTTTATGACTGACACCAAAGCGATGTTCTTCATCTACGACCAAAAGACCGAGATTTTTGAAGACGATATCTTTTGAGAGCAGACGATGGGTTCCAATAATTATATCGATGGCTCCTGCCGATAGATCTCGAACGATGTGTCGTTGCTCCACAGGGGTCCTGAAGCGATTAATGCAACCAATGCGGACGGGAAAATCCTGCAGCCGCTCACGAAATGTCTTGGCATGTTGTTCGGCAAGCACAGTGGTCGGAACGAGAATGGCAACCTGAAAGCCATCTTCTACTACCTTGAATGCGGCCCTGATGGCAACCTCGGTTTTCCCGTAGCCGACATCACCGCATATGAGACGATCCATGGGGCGATCTGAGAGCAAGTCATCTATTACTTCGGTAATCGCCCGGTATTGACCTGATGTCTCGTCATAAGGAAAAGATTCTTCGAGTTCCCGGTAAAGCTCACCCGCAGGTGAAAAGATCCTGCCGTTGCGCAACTCACGCTGAGCATAAATATCGAGGAGTTCCTGGGCCACTTTCCACACTTCATCAGAGACCTTTTTCTTGGTGGCTTTCCAGGATTGTGAGCCGAGTTTATCGAGTTTGGGCTGCTTATCAGACAATCCCTCATAGCGGCTAATGAGATTGAGACGATCGATGGGCAAATAGAGCTTGTCGCCTTCACGGTATTCAAGCAGGATGAAATCGTTGATTATACCTTGCAGTTCTATTGTCATCATGCCACGATATAAGCCGATTCCATGTTCTCGATGCACGACAATAGTGCCGTCAACCAACTCGGCAAATCTGACGGGGTCCCGAGGCGGCCCCTTTTTACGTTTTTTACCCCCGAGCCGCATTTCACCAAACAGTTCATTTTCAGAAAGTAGATGGAGGTTTTTCTCTAGAAGACTGAAACCCTTGCTTAAAGGATGGTCACAGAGATAGAGTTCCCGGCCAGTCGTTTTATCTGCCAGCCTATCCACATCAACTGGAGTCGATAGCGGAACAATGGTGAATGGAAAACGGGCCAGCAGTTCAGAGAGTGTCTTCTGGCGATGCTGAGAGCGACAGCAGATAATTACCCGTTCATCTTTTTCGAACCAGTTTTCGATTTGAGCGGCAAGCGGAGCAAGAAGGCCTTCTTTTTTTCGGCGCAGGGAGATCTCCTGTTTCAAGAGATGATGACTGTTGGACTGATGGCGCAGTGCTTCACTCTCGTCGGATAATAAATCGGTTAATTGATAGCAGGAAAAAAGTGTAAAAGAGCCTGCAAGTTGTTCGGGAGTAAGAAATATCTCATCAGGCATAAGGGCTGGAGTCTTCTCGCTGCACGCCGAATGGAAATTTGCCTGGATTCGCTCCCAGATAAGCTGCATTTGCTGGTTGATGGCTTCGTAGTCGAGAAAAATCAACCTGGTTTCCGGGGGAAGATAGTCAAGAACTGCAACGCAGCGGTCGTCGTCGCTGCCATAGAATAGTGGCAGAAAAAACTCTATGCCGGCAAAACGCTGGCCGGTTTGCAGCCTCATTGAAATCTCAGCACTTTTTTCCGCTGACCAGCCATCTTCTTCGCAACGATTATTGAGCGTCCGAACTGCTTCTCTGATTGGCCGTGATCTTTCAGGGGAGATGAAAACATCACTGACAGGGAGAAGAACGGCTTCCTCAAGCTCTTCTTTCGAGCGTTGAGAAATCGGGTCAAACGAACGCAGTGATTCAACGGTATCACCAAAAAAATCCAAACGGATAGGACCTTCATGAAGTAGGCCATCTGGAAGAAGAAACGCAGGCGGGTAGATATCGACAATACCACCACGGATAGAAAAATCTCCGACACTTTTGACCAGCGATACCTGCTCATAGCCCATTGAAGAAATGGACGCTCGAAGCTCGAAAAGGTCGCATTCCTCTCCCGCAAGGACAAGCTCTGCATGCTGCTGGAGTCGATTTCGAGGCATCACCAGGCGGAGCAGGGCCTCAATCGAGATTACCAGAACGAACGGTTCTCGGTTTTCAAGAATCTGGTAAAGAGCGGAAAGCCGTGCGGCTGTGGTATGTTGATCCGGTGAAAGCGGCGTATAGGGAGGAATTTCATACCCAGGGTAGGCAATTATCGGCGCTGATGAAAACAGCAGCATATCCTGTTCAAAATGCGGCACCATATGTTCTTCCGGCAGAATACAACAAACCGGATTATTCTGCAGCAGCGTCGAACAGAACCAGGCCGGGCTTGAGCCTCGAAGCCCTGATACCAGTGTTTTGCTGGTAGTGAGAAGAGAAGTGCGATCTGTCATCGGTTAAAAAAAAGCGCCGACTGCAGATTTTATGCAGTCGGCGGCTGTGTGGCTTGATTAAATGGTAAAATTGTGATTAGAACTGGCCTCCAACACTGAAATCCCAGACACTCTGCGGTTCATCAGCTTTTGGATCGAGATTGTAGCCCCAGACAACACGAAGTGGACCCAGCGGTGAGAGCCAGCGCAATTCGATACCGGCTGCTTTGGCTACATCATCAAAGGTAAAATCCTGATCTTCGGCAACGGCCGTACCGGCATCGAAGAAAACAACACCAAACACGCCCTGTTCCTTGACGAGCGGGAACACTATCTCGGTATTGGTATACCACATGCGATCACCACCAATACGATCGCCTGTCTCCGGGTCAATGGGGCTTACCTTTCCATACTCAAACCCTCTGATACTGCTCATGCCGCCAAGATAAAAGCGCTCATAGACGGGAAGTTTGTCGGTTTCATTTTCAAATACCTGTCCAGCTGCACCGAGAATGTGAAACACCGTGCTGAAAACTGGTAATGGAAAGTACCAGCTTGACTTTCCTTCGACTTTGGTGAACTGGGCATCACCACCAATACGATCGCCTGTCTCCGGGTCAATGGGGCTTACCT
>JABDPQ010000802.1 GCA_013042695.1 Desulfobacterales bacterium
TTCAAAGCCTGTTCAGCATCACTACTGTAGTAGACCACTCGTCCTTCGTAGTTCTTCGAGCCCAGGTAAATGAGGATCTTCTGATCGTGCAGAACGATATCTTCAAGCTTGACTGCAAGCAGTTCTCCTATCCGCATACCGGTTCTAAGTAGAAGCAAAATCAGCGCCCGATCTCTTACACTTGCAATAGCATCTAAAATGCACTCGATATCTTCTTTCGGGATTGCCTTGGGGAGTGCGTCCGGTTCCTGTATGCGAACTTTAGGCTTCATGATTTCCGGGGCGATAACCTCCTGCCTTACCAGATACATGATAAAGGCATAGACTACTATCAGATGTGAGATTATCGATGTAGCCTTTAAGCCTCTATCTTGTTCATATTCTACAAAAGCACTGATATCATTTCTCGTCAATGTGAATATTGAACTTCCATTATTGTTGAGAAAACGCATGAAAGACAGGAGCACCCCTCCGGCATGATAGATGGTATGAACCGAGAGGTTCTTTATATACTTCCCGCGCAGATACTCTGTTACTAATTCATTTCCCGGCAGACCATCTGCTATTAAGCGCTCAGTCCAGCGGTTCAGTATTCGTCGTTTATACGAAAGTGTGCCGGAACCTGATGTGGAAGGTAGGTAGTGAGAGCGAAATTGTCTGGTTAGGGTGAAATCAGAATTTGTTACGTCTTGGTGTATACCAACTGTTTCGGTCATTTTGTCCTCCTTTCTCTTTTGTTGAAAAAACAGGATGTTAATGACCGAATTATAGCATGTTATCCGGTTATCGTTTTATTTCGTATACACAGGAATTATCTCGTATGTAGAAATGATAAAGGCAGAGCCGCTTCCGACCCTGCCTTTTTACCTTCTCTGATATCAAGTTGTTACTTCTTGCGCCGGAACCTTGCTCCTGCCAGTCCAACAAACCCTGTTCCAAAGAGGAGCATTGTGGCTGGTTCTGGTACTGGTGCAGCACCGTTACTGGCAATGTTTCTGAGATAGACAGATGGATTGGTTGTTTGCCCAAAGTCATAAAGACTGAACAAAATCTGTGCTTCCCTGCCTCTTGCCCATTCTGGAACATAGAAAGATGCAGATGCCCAATCTGTGGATGAACCTCCAAAATTCAGGTTCCACCCAAAAGTTTTTCACCCAGTTCCATTAAACCACAGCACATCAAAATTTCCCTCAGTAGGTTCCGTACCCATTTCCCAGAAGTAATCGAAAGAGAATATTTCACTGAGGGTGATAGGGTCAACAAGACAATTTTGGTTAGTTGTTACCATACCATCCACACATCAGCAGCAATCTCAGTATACCCCCCCACCATGCAATCGGTCATAACTACGGAAGATGATATCGCAGGTTTCTCCGAGAGGATCAGGTCGTCTTGTTGTAGCTTCGTGGTAATTTTATACAAGTTCTCAGCTGTTAAATACTATTGATTAATAATTTAGCATTAGGATTCTATCGCTGGTAAATATGTTGCTACTCGTGATTGGCCAGTTCTGTAGCAGCCCATCATAGCAAAGTTTAATCCAAGTAATATACATCGCGATATACAGATATCTACAGATGAGCATCTGATTCATCTTATCAAGGAGCCATCTATCAATTTCGATCAGCTCAGTTTCAATGAGTCGGTTGAAAAGACTTCTCTGCGGAACGCTCTATATACTCAACTTTTAGAAATAGGGCATCAAGATCAGCAGCTAGGACAATTATCCCATCTTCTATAATCAGTAACGCATCAGCTCCAGCATAACTCTTTCTGATATCAGTTCGACAAGAGCAGAGGCCAGTGAATCGAGAGGGACATTCCAGGCATTCAACTTTTATGAATTCTCTAACCGGTGATTGGACTGGGTTTTCAGAAAGCTCAAATAATTGTGCTTTTGCAGCGAAGGTGCTGGCATATGGAGGGTATACATGAGCCAACACAATTGCATCTGCACGATCTTGAAACACCTTTAGGTAAAAATTCAGGTTAGCCGGTAACTCTTGAAGCGATGCTCCTTTGACAACTTCTCCTGCCAAATTAACAAAGCAGAAATCCTGTCGCGCCATTGATTTAAAATCTGATTTTGCCGCTGTAATACAGATGACATCTCGCTCATCTAAGCGAGCTGCAAGAACCCCCTGGCCCGATTTGTTCAAACCGCTTGTGTGCAATTGACGCGCGGTTTCAAAAAGATCCATGTCACTTGGCTTTAATTCAACTTAACAACCACTTTTATGGCGTCTTCAATGCGCTCCTTAGCATAGTGAATCGCCTTGGGTGTCTCATCAAAATCAAAGGTGTGGGTATGGATGATCGTTGCGTCAAACCGTTTCTGCTGCATAAAGGCCATGGCCCGATGCGTGGCGCTCTTACCTTCCCCTCTGATCCCGTAGACGTAAATGTTATTACGAACGAGATGAGCTAGATCGACTGGTACCGGTTCTTGCGGGAATGCGGCCAGGCAGACCCTTCCGCCGCGGTTCGTCATTTGAGCGGCCTCGTTAAGTGCGTTTGATGCCCCTGAACATTCGAGAACGTAATGGACGCCTTTACCA
>JABDPQ010000803.1 GCA_013042695.1 Desulfobacterales bacterium
TCCAGAAGTGGCTGCTCATGTGATGCGGGTTACTGAAACTGCTCATTGGCTTGAATGGCAGAACTGGGCTGATCCTATACTTAATAAACCATACGAGATAAGTGAAAGCTATCTGCATATTCCAAACACCCCGGGTGTCGGTCTTGAGTGGAATGAGGAAGCCGTATCGGCTCATTTGATTGAACTTTGATTAACAAATCTTAAACAGATCCTTCTCTTCGATTTTGTAGATAGTTCCTGTTTATAGTAGATTGCCAAGTACCACCTCTTTAGGCTGTTACAATAAAAATACTCCTTCAATCATTCTCATTGACCAGTTCAATACTACAAAGTAGCATGGTGCTAAGTAGCAGGTACAAGACTAATTCTCACTATGGGAGGTACGGTATGCTAAAAAGTCAAATCATTGTACCGATTTTTGTCATTGGAATCTTAATTATTGCTGGTTCAACTTTTAGCAGTGACGAAGGAGGGGACCCTTTCAAAGGAGGCTTGATATGGAGCAACTGGACTGATGCTGTGGCAGGTGGAAGCGGCTACCCTGAGGGCTATGATTCAGGTAAAAAAGACTTTTTACGTTGTAAAGCTTGCCATGGTTGGGATGGCATGGGTGCAAACGGTGGATATGTGCGTCGTTCTGCTAAAGATTCACGTCCTAATCCTACTCCCGGATCAGACCTTTCCTCCAAATTTGGATCGGTCACTGCTGAAGAGGTGCTTTATTCGGAGAAGGGCCGTAAGTTCAGCGAGTATTCCAAAGCCATGCCTGCTTTTGACCAGAAAGGAGGCTTAACGGAGCAGCAGGTCAAAGATGTTGTAGCCTTTTTGAATCAGGGTCCCAAGATTGGTGAGTTTGCTACCTTGGACACTAGCACTAAACCGGTTGCATATACTTTTAAAGACCCAGACACAAAAGAAGGCGAAAGTCTTTATACTGCTAATTGCGCCAGTTGTCATGATGCCGATGGTAATGGATCAGACATGTCGCTGAAAAAGTACTTCAGTGGAGATGGCAAATACAGCGAAGGTTTTCACAAAGCGGTATATGGGGCAGGAGGTAAAAGTGAAATGACTCGAGAAGCAAGCGGAAATTTGAGTGGGAAACAGGCTGCTGATATTTTGGCTTACATTCAAGCAAAATTTTAGATCAATTTGATCTCTAGATTCTTGGCCTTCCTCCTTGTTATAGTCAGTCTTAATTGCATTACATGCTTTAGGCCCTATTTCTTGGAGGTAGGTCAAACCGGCCTATTTCCATCCAAGCACTGGGTATTTTAGGCTGCCAAGACTATCCTCAATAAGATTTGTATATCCTTCCTCTTTACTTCCAGCTACGAGTTCTCAGTTTGAGGCTCTGGTCAACTGATTTAGGTAATTCCTGATATGTCCGACAGAGTCAAGTTGAACAAACCACCCCATTTCCTGTTTTTCAGCAGGCTTTTTAGCCCTTCATGAGATGAACAGAGGCGGAGCCTTATAACGACGGTTGAGCGCCTGATATTCGCGGGTTGGCTACCGCCAGACAAAGCTTCGTCGTGGAGCTGCCTCTCTCTGTGATCTGAAGTTTACAGGTGCATTCACCAGGAAGAACGAGGATTCTCCGTACCGAGGCTGCGCCTCTGCCCATCTCATGAAAACGATATAGTGATTGTGTGACGTACCTCCTTCGTTGTGTTCTATTTTTATGCAGCCGCAGGGATGCGACGGGCAATGTCCCACATAAAGGCGACCAGTTCGCGGGCAATAGCGACCACCACTACCTGTGTTGCTTTTCCTCGTGCTTTAAGCCTTCTATATCGAGTGCATAACCGTAGTTGCGCTTTCCAGGCTATCTGCACAATATCTTTTGGAAGGCCTTCATGGCGCTTGCGTTGTAATTGGGTGACTCTGGCCTGATAACGATATGACCAGGCACTTTCCACACATATCCTTCTGGCATGAGAATTACCGGTCTTGGTAATGGTGCCCCTTCTGATCCGACCACCACTGGAGTGTTCCGAGGGCACAAGTCCGAGGTAGGCCATCAACTCCTTGGGGTTGTGGAAACGGTTAAAATCTCCTATCTCGGCCACCATATTCACCGCGGTGAGAAGTGATACGCCCCGCAGAGCCTGAAGGGCTTTTACCGTAGAAGCCCAGCGCCATTCATCAGCGGCTTTTGCTATCTGTTCGTCAAGCCTGGCGATCCGTTCACTACATTCGTTGACCGCCTCGATGTATTCTTGAAACGCAACCTGCTGGGCAGGATGGTTCATTTTCAGTTGTGCCAGCCAATTATAGTGGGCTTTTAGCCATTTCGTTTTGCCCGTATAAATACAGTCATGTCGCAACAGGAAACTGTGCAAACGCTGTTTCGCTTTTCGTTCCGCAATTCTCGCATCATTTCGCGCCCTGGTTAAATCACGCATCGCTTCATCTTCTGTATCAGGCACATAAATGGGGCTGAGTTCTCCTGCTCTCAGGAGCCGAGCAAGAGCGAGTGCATCGCGGCTGTCATTTTTAATCCGGACTCCGCTCTTCTTTGGAATCATAGATGGTGCCGCGACGACGCAGTCAAACCCGTTGCCGGTGAGATGACGATAGAGTCCAAAACCACAGGGTCCCGCTTCGTAGACAAAATGAAGTTCAGCACCGGTAGAGACCAGCTTTCTTATTACCTTGTCGATGGCCTCTGGTGTGTTCTTGATGGTCCCATAAAGTCTCACTTCTCCTTCAGGACCATCATCAGCGAGCGCGATAGAAATTGATTTTTGATGAACATCCATGCCAACAAATTTAATGCGGTTATTCTTCCCCATGACTTCCCTCCTTGTTTTAGAATTAGTGTAACCTGCGGCTACAATCCATCTTAACAGGAGTGGGGATGATTAGTTATCTGTCGGACATTATGTCTGTTAAGTTCAGTTTTTGCCTGTCCGGTGTGCTGAGTTTTCCGAGGATCACGTGTTTCTGTAGAGATACAGGAAAAATTTCAATCAAGCCTTAATTCCGACAAACCGAAAGTTCGTAGGAAAAATTTTAAAAGTATCCGATTTACTGCCACACCGTTCCGCTTACTTATGTTGTTAGGTGATTATTATATCTGTAGCAGTTCTGATTGGTGATTATTAGCCGATCAAGATATTTCTTCAGCACACCTTCAGTAATAGG
>JABDPQ010000804.1 GCA_013042695.1 Desulfobacterales bacterium
ATATTTGCCGGACCAACCGGTGTCGGTAAAACAGAAGTTGCGCGTCAACTCTCGCAAGCACTCGCCGTTCATTTTGAACGCTTTGACATGAGTGAGTATATGGAAAAACACGCAGTCGCTCGCTTGATCGGGGCTCCGCCAGGCTATGTTGGCTTCGACCAAGGCGGATTGCTGACAGAGGCAATTCGGAAACACCCTTATAGTGTGTTGCTGCTTGACGAAATTGAAAAAGCACACATGGATATCTACTCCATATTATTGCAAGTTATGGACCACTCAACCTTGACCGATAACTCTGGAAGAAAAGCCGATTTTCGCAACGTCATTATTATCATGACTACCAATGCCGGCGCTCGTGAAATGGCAGCAAATACCATCGGCTTTATGGGTGACAAAAAGGATAAGGGCGCTAAAGCCGTCGACAAACTGTTTTCACCTGAATTCAGAAATCGCCTCGATGGCATCATCACCTTTGAGCCTCTTGACAATGAGGCGATGAAACGAGTTGTTGATAAGCTCATCGCCGAACTGGAAGGACAACTTTCCGAAAAGAAAGTGCGAATCAATCTGACACCGTCTGCTCGCGAATGGCTTGCCAAAAAAGGGTACGACCCTGATTTTGGGGCTCGTCCGCTGAGACGGCTGATCATGAGCGAGATCGGTGACAGATTGTCTGAAGAAATTCTTTTTGGTCAGCTTGTGCGTGGCGGTCTTGTCAAGGTAGGTACAAAGAATAACGCGTTAACCTTTACATACGAACAGTAAACGATAAATCTATAGAAGAGGTGAACCATGGGAGATTGTTTGTTTTGTAAAATTGCTGCCGGCAATATTCCTGCCAACAAGCTGTACGAAGATGAAGATGTTCTCGCCTTCTGGGATATCGCCCCGCAAACACCCAAACACTTCCTGGTCATCCCTAAAAAGCATTTCAGTGGTCCTTCCGAAATCGATAAAAATAATGAACAACTGGTTGGTAAGATGATGAGGATCGGTGCTCAGGTTGCCGCGGAAAATGAAATTGGTGACAATTTTAGGGTAATCTTTAATAACGGTCCTGAAGCAGGGCAAATAATCTTCCACATCCATATGCACATTCTCGGCGGAAGACCAATGAACAAGCTAGTAGACTGAAAAAGCCTGCATAATCTGCTGTGGACATAGGCAGATGCCACTGTTCAGCAAGGTATTCTAAAACAGCCTCTGATCTCCAGTCTATCTGAGCCTTACGTGCCAAGTTTATCAACATATTTTTAGCACAATCACCAAAACCTTAAATGACTGAAATACCCGCCGATACAGGCTAATATCCGGTCATTCCCTGCACATTTTCATCACGCCTTCTGTAAGCAACATCAACATTCTTTGAATTCTTCGCCATTCTTGCTAAAGTGGCCCCACAATAAAAAACAACCTCATAAGATTTTTCTTCACGCTTTAGGCTTTATGACAATCTGCTGAAAAATGGTAAACAACCTCATAATCCGCTTGCACGCTCTTTTCTCCCAGCCTTATATTCAACTTCTCATTGCAGGACTAGGGCTGCTCATCTGTTTCTTCTTACTAGAGTTGCGCACACTCAAGTGGAAAAGAAAATGTCATTCTCTAACGCTTGTCAATGCCACCCTTGAAGAGAGGCTCTTTTTAGAACAGCAGCATGCGCAGGAGAAACAGGAACTGCTTGAAAAAACAAGCCGTGACGTACAACTGCAGTTCAAGGATCTGGCCCAACAAATATTTGAAGAAAAAAGCCGTACCTTTTCTCGTCAGAATTTCGAGAAACTTGATATTGTTCTACGACCGTTTGCGGACCAAATATCCTCGTTTCGAGAGAGGGTCGATACCATTTTTACCGAAGAAACCAAAGAACGTGCCTCCCTCAAACAAGAAATTCTCCTTCTCAGAGAACTCAACCAGCAAATCAATCAAGAAGCGGCAAATCTGAGCCGTGCTATCAGCGGTAACCGCAAGCTACAGGGTACCTGGGGCGAACTTGTTCTAGAAAAACTCCTTGAGCAGTCCGGACTTCGAAAGAATCATGAGTATGAGGCCCAGGCAGGTCATAGAGATCAGGATAACAAATTATTCAAACCGGATATTATTATCCACCTGCCGGGAGAAAAAGATATTGTTATCGACTCAAAAGTGTCTCTTTCGGCCTGGTCTCGATATGTTGCGACAGAGGATGAAAAGCAACGCGCTCAAGAAATGGCCGACCATCTCAAAGCATTACGTAACCATCTAAAAACATTGGACTCTAAAGATTACAGTTCACTAAAGGGGCTGAGATCACTTGATTTCGTTCTAATGTTTGTGCCCATTGATAGCGCCTTCATGACTGCTATCCAGCAGGATGACAATTTGATTAACGAAATGTATTCCCGCCGGGTTATCATCGTAACCCCAACGACACTGCTTGCAACCCTGCGGATTATCGAGCATATTTGGCAACTTGAGCGACAGAACCGCAATGCCTTGGAAATTGCCCACCGAGCAAGTCTTCTTTATGATAAGTTTAGAGGATTTCTTGAAGATATGGAAAAACTCGGCAAGCAGCTCAACTCATGTCAAGATAGCTATGACAGTGCCATGAACAAAATGAGTCGTGGCCGCGGCAATTTGGTTTCCCAGGCCAGCATTTTTCCAGAGCTTGGTGTCAAGATAAAAAAAGAACTCGCAAAAGGCCTCACTGATAGAACGACCAATGAAAGTTCGACACCAAACTGACAATCATTGGTTATTCACTTACCAAGGTGAGAAGCATCTCATGGAACATCGAAATTTACACGTTACTCTCATCGTTATTTTTATTTTGTGCCTTTTCGTTGGCAATGCAGGATGTGCTGAAGAAAAAGACAACGCGCTGGCTGAGGAAGGTCTCTTGCGATTGAGCAAGCCGTTTACTGGTGATTTTGATCAAATGGCAAAAGATCGATTGATCCGTGTGATGATGCCGTACAGCAAGACTTTCTATTTTTTTGATGGTGCTAAACCTCGCGGCGCCAGTTACGAGCTGGTCAAATTATTCGAAGAATTTCTTAACAAGAAGCTCAAGACCGGCACCTTACGGCTTCATACAGTAATTATCCCAACTGCACGTGAAGACCTTATCTCCTCAGTCAGGGATGGCAAAGGCGATATCGCCGTCGGCAACCTGACCATTACAGAAGCCCGTTTAAAAGATGTTGACTTCAGCAGCGCCAGTGCAACGGGAGTAAACGAGATCCTTGTTTCTCATAAAAAATCCTCGGAGCTGAAATCGATTTTCGATCTTGCCGGAAAAAAGATTTTTGCGAGAAAATCAAGCAGCTATTACGAGAGCCTGGTCAAATTAAATGAAGTCTTACGCTCAGCCAAGAAAAAAGAAGTCATCATTGCAGAAGCAGATGACCACCTTGAGGATGAAGACCTGCTGGAAATGATTAATGCGGGAATAATTGAGTTCATGGTTATAGACAGCCATAAAGGGGAGTTCTGGG
>JABDPQ010000808.1 GCA_013042695.1 Desulfobacterales bacterium
CCTGCTTGAGCCATAGCAATGCGGGCTGCCTCACATGAAAGTTCAGTCGCTGCTTCAATGAACAATTGGTTCAATTCAGCAAATCCATGCTCCGCTGCGTACCATTTTGGGTCACGTGCAAAATGGCGACGGGCTATGTGCAAGTGATCGAAAACTCTAAGAAGTCGATCCAAATTGCTAACACGTTTATGGAACAAGCCCTCAACGACCTGTCTTACCTGAGCCTGATCATAAACATATTTTGATACAGCGGTCCCCACACCTTGAATGCGTATAACGGTCATATCGGTACATCCTTTCGTCATTTGACAGATTGAAACAGGTGATCAGGTAGGACGATGAGACCTACTCCAAGAGGAGCAAAAGCAGGTGAGTTGTTCGCCGTCTACTGCCATTGTTACTTGAAGTTTTGCAATCCAATGTGCTGAGCAGGATTTATAGCCAAGTCATATACAAACAATGCACATCAGCGGACAACATGTTGTTCTCAAAACTCAAGCAAATTTTGCAGCGCGATCACAAATGCTATCTTGCCGTAAAGTTGAGAACGGCCAAAGGTTCAAGAACACGGAAGGTAAAAGATTCCGTAAAATATAGTTTCACCTTGGCTGCCGTACTGCTCTCGTAACCGACTGCAAGATCCTGACCAAGAATCAGTTCGAGGTCGCCCCCACGTTGCGTAATCATGTAGGCTTCGTTTTCGTAGGTTCCACTCAGGTAGGGACTGAGTAACACCGGGCCCCCGAGAATAGTTTCTGCCTGCATTTTAATTGGATATCCCTGGACATGAGCAGACATCCGACTCCAAAGTTTCGGTCCAACGATAAAACTGTAGGGTCCCTCAATTGATCGACCGG
The DNA here is from genome assembly GCA_013042695.1 of Desulfobacterales bacterium. Taxonomy (GTDB): domain Bacteria; phylum Desulfobacterota; class Desulfobulbia; order Desulfobulbales; family Desulfocapsaceae; genus JABDPQ01. Next base: position 858 of record JABDPQ010000808.1, read on the forward strand.
TAAATGAGGTCACCCCTTGGGCAATACCTTCAAGCAACTCTTCCGGTTGTGAACCGATGGTGAGGCACTCATCGCCAACACAAAGCTTCAAACCTGAAATATTCGCCTCTGGCAAACCATGATAAATAACCTGTTCCTCAAACAGAGCGATCTCACGCGCTGCTTTTTCAAGATCTGAGAGGTCTACATCTTTAGCGCCACGCACAACGTTATCCATTTCACTGATATCAAGCTCAAAGGGTGCCCGAACCTCAACAATATGGTGGACCTTTCGGATGCCGTATTTCATCTTACTTTTCGGCTGTTTTTTCGGATAATTCAATCTGCCCTCGGGTACGCCGGGAAAGTCGGTTCCCATGGGACCGGTAACATCCAGCACTCTTCTGCCAGACAGCATAGCGGTGAGACTGCGGGTGGCCTGTTCATCAATTTCTGCCCATGCCTCCATTGGGATGGGCGCCAGTTCACGTTTTAAAATATCCATAATTCTGCTTTCTCCAATTATTTAGTTATTGAACACCGATACAATATTACAGTTTGCCGATACCGAGACCAATTGAAGCATCAGGCATTGATGCCGATTTCCCTGAGCTCGAGGTTGCAGGTGAGGTTTTTACTGTTTCAGTAAATTTAGCGGCGAGTGCTTTCGGCAACTCCGGCAAGCTGATTTGCAATAATCTCGACTTGGCCTCCTCGAACAAATTTCCAAGCGTATTGAGCTCTTCAGCGCTGAATAATTGTGCTGCCAATGGAAAGATCTCAGCCTCTTCCTCATCAAGGTGATGGATCGTATATTCTCCCAAGCCTTCAATTTTTATTGGAAAATGTTCATGCTCGTTAGGGAAGCCCTCGGCATCCTTGATGATCATTTCAATAATGTGATGCTCATTGACTGCTTCCAGTGCATCATGTTCTGCCTGATCAAATCTTTGCAGGAGATCGTAAAAGTATTTTTCCTCCATCGTATGGTGGACAACAAGATTATGGATAAATTCCTCAAAAACCTGAGGGTTCGTCTCAGCCTGGCGATACAGATTCCTGAGAACGGTATGGTGGGCAATGAGAGCCTCAACAACATTCATGTAGTACCTCCGAAGATATTAATAGTGAAACAGGGATTCCTTTTAAGTGATAATGGCACAAATGCATGATCGAAACGCCCATGCGTGCACTATTGATAGCAACGCCTATGGAGATAATTGCTTCGAACAGGACATTTTAGCTTCACTATCAAAATAAAAGACAAGCAACAATGTTATGATAGTCATGATTCTATTGAGTAGCACAAATACCTTTAGTAACTGTTGGTCCCCAGTTCAACCTTTCCCCTGAACGTCCAATAAATGAGCACTGTATAGGAAAGTACCAAAGGCATACCAATAGCCACAATAATCAGTCCAATCTTCTGTGTTAATGGGCTGGATGCGGCATTGAAAATGGTAATGGAGTACTCCGGGTTGTTTGTCGCCGGTAGCAGGTCAGGAAAAATGGCCGCGCTAAACAAAAACACCAGTGCGGCAATCGTGCAACAGCTGCTGATAAACGCATAAAAAGGACGTTGCTGATTTATTGCCCGCGGGATGTTGGCAATTGCTAGAACATTGAGCAGTGGTACGACCCATAAAATAGGATAATTGCCAAAATGCTGCAGCGATGCCGGCACAAACAGCGTTGACCAAAGGGTGACGATGATAAATAAGGCTAAAAAGACGTAAAAGGTGCCCTTCATCCAGCCCAAAAGACGCTGCTGCAAATCACCTTCAGTCTTCATGTATAAAAAGATCGAGCCATGCATCGCCAGCAACGCCACCGTGAACAGACCGACGAGCACACTGAAAACATTTATCATGTCAAGAAAGGTGCCCTGGTAGTCACCTAATTCAGAAATTTCCAGGCCCTGCATGAGTGCCCCCACGGCTACCCCGAAGAGCAATGCTGCAAGTGTAGAGCCGATGAAGAAGATTATATCCCAAAAGGAGCGCCAGCCGGGACTCATTCGTTTGGAGCGAAATTCCAATGATACGGCGCGAAATATCAAGGCAAAAAGGAGCAGCACAAAGGGCAGATAAAAGGCACTGAAAATAGAGGCATAGGCGTTAGGAAACATCGCAAAGAGGGCACCGCCGAAAGTAACGAGCCACACCTCATTTCCATCCCAGAGTGGCCCGATACTGTTCATTACCAAACGCCGCTCGGTATCTTCCCTGGCAACAAAGGGGTGCAGGATGCCGACCCCGAGATCAAAACCGTCCAGGATCGCATAACCAATAAGCAGGACATTGAGCAATATAAACCAGATGATACATAATATTTCAGGACTCATGCAGCACCTCCTCCACTGTCGCCATCACTCAAGCGGGCATGTTGACGATCAACCGTTGCTTTTATATAACCATCTTTGACTTCATCTTCAGACTGCCGAAAGGGCTCCGGCCCCAAACGAATCTTTCTGTCCAGCACCATGATCCAGACCGCAGCCAAGGCGAGATAAAGTATGGTGAATAAAATCAGAGAACTCTTTGCTTCAGCTGGGCTGACTGCGACACTGACCGAGTTTTTTGTTCGCAAGCCAAGACTTTCATCGTACTGGTAGAACCCATCTGCTGCCAGGTTCAGATCACTGCCGCTTTCGTCCCACTCTACCGGTGGGTGCACCGTCCACGGTTGCCTGCCAACTTCAGCAGCAATCCAGCCTGTTTGATTGGCAACCATGACAAAACCGATGCCAAAGACAAATGTCCAGAGAAGCCAGCGTTTCTGAGTAAAAGTTTTGCGGACATTAAAGAAGAGCCCCAAGGCGCACATGACAATCATCAATCCACCGAGTCCGACCATAAGCCGCCAGGACAAATATGGTATGATCAAGGGGGGTCGGTCTTCCGGTTTGAATCGATCCAGGCCGACAACTTTTTTACTGAAGGTAAAATCATCAAAAACCATAAAACTGAGACCACCGGGAATACCTAAACCGAAGTCAATGCGTTCCTCTTTGGCATTGGGCCAGCCGATGATATTCAGATCAGCCCGACCGGTTTCAAAGTGCCCCTCAAAGGCAGCAAGTTTGGCAGGTTGATATCTGTAAACATTCTGCGCCTGTGTGTGACCATTTATGGCCAGTCCCAGCGAGGAAAGCAGTCCCATAATGAGCGCCCCGTTTAGTGAGGCGCGAGCAAAATCACGGTGTTTATCCTTAAGAATATAGTAGGCGGTGACACTGAGCACAAAAAAGGCGCCCACTGCCACGCAGCCAAGCAGAACGTGGCTCAAGCGCTGCGCCGTGGAGGGATTAAAGACCATCTCGAGAAAATTCAAAATCTCAGCCCGCCTCTGAACAGTGCCATCAACAACCCAGGGAATCATGCCCGAACTGCCGTCCGGCAGAATCCCCGGCCGAACAATGTCGACAATATGGTGGCCTGCAGGTGTTTGCTGCCAGCTATTGGCCACGACAATCCAAACAGATGAAAAAATCGACCCCAGCGCTACCATATAGACGCTAAACAGATAGAACCCTGCGCGAACCTTTTCCCGTCCGAAGGCAACGACGGCAAGAAAGCCTGATTCCAGGAAAAAAGCAAAAATTCCCTCTGCTGCCAGGGCACTTCCAAAAACATCACCGACAAAGCGGGAATAACTTGCCCAATTGGTGCCAAATTGGAATTCCATAACAATGCCACTGGCAACGCCAATAGCAAAGTTGAGCACAAAGATCTTGGTCCAAAACTGGCAGGCAATAGTAAAAATCGGTTTTTTGGTTAGGTAATAGCGAGTCTCGAGATAGGCAAGGATGATCCCGAGTCCGATGGTCAGTGGCGGGAAGATATAGTGAAACATAATTGTAAACGCGAATTGCATCCTTGAAAGCAGAACAACAGATTCCATGCTCGATCCTCTTCAATTATGGTTCGAATGTTCTCCTTAACACCTTCATGTAACCTTTAAAATGAGGCTTAAGGACATCAACGTTGACGAATCAATCTAATTAAATTTTGTCGATTTCACAATTAAATTAGAATTAAACAGGAGTGATTAAAGCAAAAAAGACATATACCAGAATCGTCTTTAAAACTAGACAAGGAGTCTATCAGAGAATTGCATCTTTTCCTTATATCAGGCATTGCAATAACATCAAGCGGAGCCATATCTATGATATTACGTGAATAAATTTCTTGCAATAACGCAGATGTGAAATAATGGCTTTCTCCGGCAGGCTCCTAGCATGCACTTCGGCCAGACAAGATGCAAATAATGCTCATACTCAAAAATTTGTCATACTGGCTTTGGGTGCCAACAATAACTATCTGGTTAAGGCAGTTTGTATTGCAGGATGGAGCAGGCGGGTTAAATGGTAAATTAGTGTCAGGAACAAATAGTTCAGCTTTGCAATATGTAATGCAAAATCCAGCCAAATAAGAGAGAAAATGACCTCCGAGCACACTTCTGCAGGCTTGCCAGTTGTGACGATTTGCATATAGTATCGATATCATACAGATGTACTGCACCCTTGAGCTATCCTTACTGAAGGTATTTTGAAGCTTACTGAATCATTTGAATCTCGACCCTAAAGAGGTTATGCGGATGAAACTGTATCTTATTTCTTTGTTATTGATCGTTATCCCGTTAATGGAGTCACATGCGGGAGAGGCAGACGTGGTTGCGGTAAAAGTTGTCGCACAGCAAGAAGATACCTACCGATTTGATGTCACTGTCTCTCATCAGGATGAGGGGTGGAAGCACTATGCCGATAAGTGGGATATTGTCGGACCGGATGGCACCGTTTTCGGCACGCGGACCCTTCTTCATCCTCATGTAGATGAACAACCGTTTGAACGCAGCTTATCAGGAGTGAAAATCCCCAAAGACATTCAGCAAATTACCGTTCGCGCGCATGACCTGGTTCACCAATATGGCGGAAAAGTTATGGTTGTGACACTTCCCTGACGAGTTGACCAGCAATGATCAGTGCACGGCGACAATAAAGCAAGACCAGATGCAACAGGCAAATGAGATGAAAGAAACTAACGGCTGGTTGCAAATCGCTCAAGATTCCAGCGCTGCTCAAATTGTAGCAGGTGGAAATTGGACGATTCCCTTTGTCAATCGATTAGATAAAGAAGTGAGCAAACTTAATCTCGATCATTATGACACGGTTGAGATTGATTTCAGCCAAATCGAGAGAATGGATACTGCCGGTGCCTGTGTTGCCAGACAATTGTTTGGTAAGGAGGATAGCAGTACACTGTACAATCTTCGTTCCAATGAACAAGTCGATTCCATGCTGTCCATCGTTGAGCGTTTCAAGGTATCATCACCTTCCCCCAGGCCAAAAACAAATTTTATTGTCCGAAAGATTGAGAGTATCGGCAAGGCTACAATCGAGGCAATTGATCTCGCAGCCTGCTTCATGGAATTTATTGGTAAAATTACCAGTCTGCTGCTGACTGGGCTGTTTCGCCCTACCCGTTTCAGATTAGGCCAAACAACCAGCCAGATTGAGTTGAGTGGCCTAAACGCCATTCCCATTATTGTGCTCATTTCATTTCTCATCGGCATCGTAGTGGCCTATCAAGGGGCTTTGCAATTAGGCAGGTTAGGAGCCGATGTCTATACGGTAGATTTACTTGCTGTCACTTTGTTACGAGAACTCGGTATTTTGCTGACCGCTATTGTTATCGCTGGACGCTCAGGTTCAACCTACGCAGCGGAAATCGGTTCAATGAAAATCAACCAAGAACTAGACGCCATGAAAACCATGGGCATGAACCCCATGGAAATCCTGGTTATTCCTCGCGTTGTTGGACTCATCATTGTTTTACCAATTTTAACATTAATTTCAGATATTTCTGGTATAATTGGCGGTGGCATGATGATTTGGGTGTACCTGGACATGTCACCAACATTGTTCCTTTACCACCTTCTAAACGCTGTTTCACCATGGACCTTTTGGGTGGGCATGATCAAGGCACCGGTGTTTGCCATAATCATTGCAGTTATCGGGTGCTATGAAGGCATGCAGGTTTCGGGCAGTGCCGAGTCCGTCGGAAATCACACAACCCGAGCAGTAGTTGAATCCATATTTATGATTATTGTTTTCGATGCACTTTTTTCAATACTATTTGGTATTATAGGTATTTAATGAATTCAGCCAGCAACTATATCATTAATGTCGTCAATCTGGTTGTTCAGTTTGGGACCACCAAAATACACGATGGCCTTAATCTCCAGGTACACTATGGTGAAATTCTGTCGGTCGTGGGGGCTTCCGGCACGGGAAAATCTGTTTTACTGCAAACGGTTATTGGCCTTATTCAGCCTAGCGATGGCGCGATTGAACTCTATGGTCAAAAAACCAGCTCCCTACCACACAAGGCTGTGCTCGAAATACGCCGACGTTGCGGTGTTTTATTCCAGGACGGTGCGTTATTTGGCTCACTGACGGTGAACGAAAATATTCAGGTGCCAATGCGTGAACATTTCAAACTGCCTCAACGAATATTGGAAGAGTTATCAGCATACAAGTTGGCAATGGTGGGTCTGGACAGAGAGGTTGGCGATAAATACCCGGCTGAATTGTCAGGAGGGATGCGTAAACGGGCCGGCCTCGCAAGAGCGTTAGCACTTGACCCTGACCTTCTTTTTCTCGATGAGCCGACCGCGGGGCTTGACCCCATTGGTGCAGCTTCTTTTGATAAGCTGATACAGGAATTGCAAAGAAATCTTCAGCTCACGGTATTTATGGTAACACACGATCTTGATACCATTTATACAGTGAGTAACCGTGTTGCCGTACTTGGAGAAAAGAAAATGCTAATTTGCGGTTCCCTTGATGAGGTGAGCGCTTTTGAGCATCCTTGGGTAAATGAGTATTTTCATGGCCCAAGATCTCGGTCAATACTAATTTGACAAATAATCATTACTCCTGTCACCTAAAAAGCATACTCATTATCAATGGATTCAAAAGGCTCTCATTTTTTTATCGGGTTGTTTGTAATTTTCGGAATTACCGGGATTTTCGCTACCGGTGTATGGTTATCACGCCAGGATAGCACTGAAAAAACGATTTCATATGAGATACATTTTGAAGAATCCGTTTCTGGTCTGAATATCGGCAGCTGGGTCAGTTATCGCGGTATTCGCATTGGATCAGTAATTTTTATGGGAATCAAGCCCGATAACCCTCAATTAGTGTTAGTACGAATTAGTGTGCAGGACGATCATCAACTTCGGCAGGGTGATGTGGCATCATTAAAGTTCGGAGGCATAACCGGGTCATCGTACATATATATCGAAGGTGCCACGCCAGGCAGCAAGGTGATACAGTCAAGTGATGCCGATCCTGCCGTCATCCCGTCGCACAAATCGGAGTTTGAACAGGTGGTGCAGGGCGTTCCTGAACTCATCAATCAAAGTACCGTTTTAGTACAGCGTTTTGCAAATATCTTAAACCAGGACAATCAAGAGCAGCTGCAGAGCATCTTGACTAATGTTAATGCCATTTCTACTTCTCTGGCTGATCAGAATGAAAATATCAGCGGGATGTTTGTCACCATACAGGATGCGGCCACTGAGTTTAAGGCGCTCAGTATTTCGTTAAATCAGACAATTACCAAAGTCGATACGCTGGTTACTCGTTTGAACAGCACGGTAGATGGTGTCAATGATCTGATCACAGATGATGCCAAACATCTGATTAATGAATGGAAAATCACAGCCAACGCTCTGAAAACGCTGACTGATTCAGCCAATGACATCCTGGCGGCAAACCAGGATTCACTGCAACAATTTTCACAGGAAGGGCTTAATGAATTCGTTCACTTCCTTCAGGAGGCTCGGCTACTGGTAGCCGGCTTATCACGTGTTGTCGACCGAATTGAGTCCTCTGGTGCACGATTTCTATTGGACCAGCATACTCCAGAAATAAATCCGGAATAATACTATGACCAGTTTTACCAACCGATCACGAGTGCAAATTAAATTTTGGGTTTTATTGTTCATGTTTTCATTTCTGTTCCTTCCAAGCTGTAACGTTCTCGAAATACCTGGCCCACCGCCCGA
>JABDPQ010000001.1 GCA_013042695.1 Desulfobacterales bacterium
AGGGTTGCAAAGAGATACATCCGACGCAGCGGGCATTGCAGACGGAAGAGGTCGGAAGAGGCGCTTCCCAGCGACCAAGGAAAAAATTTCTCGCGGCCGGGCAGTGATATGTCAGGCAACATGTACCTAGATGTTGAACGAGTCTGTTCTGTTTGTATCGTGCAAGTAACTTTCCAGTTTTTTGGATGATTGTTTTTTGCTTAAATCGGTTAAAATCCTGACGCGGATCGCTATCGCTGCGAAATCCTGCAACCCAGAACTGGTCATCGTGCCAGCCCACGGCGGTGTAGGCAAACAAGGGAAGAAGTACAGCGTTTTTTCGGGACTGATAGGCAGCTGGTAATAGTACAGTATGCGCCGGGGCCATAAATGCAGCCACTGCCTGTACTTTAGTGCCTGGTGACCGGGGATCCTTTTTGAGCAGCTGTGGATCACTTCTTGGCGGAACGATACCGACAGGCAGCCGATCTGGAAGCGTAAAAAGTTCGCTTCCTTCAGGAAGCGGAATGAGGTCCTCACGATCGGGTTGGACATATCGCCCATTGAGCATTCCGGCCATCTTTAGATCAGGAAAATCACGGATATTACCGTCTTCATCTGCAAAAACTAAAGCCGGTAGTTTGTCAGGGTGGGTCACTGCGGTCGAAGTACTCGGGTGATGGAATCGACTGCTCGGTAAACATCAATATCCTCACCAAATACATCCTGGATGTCCTGGTGCTCAACAAGGTCTTCAACGATAAACTGGGTGAGGTACAGTGATACGATATTGGGGTCCTGTACCAAGGTTCTTACCGGTGCAAGTTTCATCTGAAGATCGAACTCTTCAAGCAGATGCATTGAACGAAGTTGATTTTGAAATGCTTTGCGCATGCTTTCAACCGAGGTGGTTTCTATAATATTTTTGTCAATAAGCCGTTGAACAAGTTTTGTGGCTAAAACCTCTGCATGGTCCCTGGCATGGATAAACATTTTCCGACGCTCTTGTTCACGTTTTCTATCGATTGCCCTGACCGTCTTGTCTGTTGCTCGGTTTGGGTTAATATGTAATTTCGCCATATACATCTCCCGGTCATGCCTCTCGTATAGGAAAGTACCCCATCAGATGAGGAAAACCTGCTGGTTTAAGGGTGCTTACGCTTTGAACAATCCCCTGGAGCAAAACGCTGTTTTGAATGTCTATCTGCACGGGTGCTGCAAAGCGAAATCATTTTATACTGAAATAGTAATTAGCACTACTGTAAAGTGAAGTTTATGTCTCCATTTTCGCTGAGATTTGATGATTTATTTGAGCAGGACGCCGAAATATCCGGAGGATTAATCACCAAAGCTGATGAAAATCTTATTTTTGATGCAGTCTGAAATCTTCAACAATGATGATGCCGATGGTGTTTTCGGCCTGGTGATTTCAGCAGGCGGATGAATTCGTTTGACAATGGTTTTGTCTTTGATAGTATTTGAATAAGAGACGGTGTTACTCCAAAATAATTCTTGTATTTGCTTGATTTTCTTCTATAGTTAGGATTTTATTTGTGTGGGGATCCTGGATACCAAATTCAGGTATCAGATAATTGCGAAGTATTAGAGCATTTTTATGTAGTTATATCCAAAGGAGGTTGTTGATATGCTGAACAGATTTCAGGCCTTGTTGCCTGCATTGATGATTTTGAGTTTAATTGTGTTCTCCGGCTGTGCTAAAAAGGATGCTGATGAAGCCATGAAGCCCGGTGGGACAGAGAGTGCTGCTGCAATGGGAAAAGAGGAACCTTTGGAGTCAAAGGCAATTGGCATTTCTGAAGGGCGCACCTCCGAGGGTATGATGCCGGTTTATTTTGATTTTGACTCATCTGATGTACGTCAAGACCAGGTCTCACGCATCGAGGTTAATGCAGATTTCGCCAAAAAGAATAGTGGTGTCAATATTCGTATAGAGGGTAATACTGATCCGCGAGGAACCAACGAATACAATATGGCATTAGGGGAAAGACGTGCCCAGAGTGCAAAAAAATATCTGGTAAACCTTGGCGCCAATCAAGCAAACCTGTCAACAATAAGTTTCGGTGAAGAACGGATTCTCCTTCATGGGCATGACGAACTTTCCTGGGCCCAGAACCGCCGAGCTGATTTCGTTATTATAAAATAATTAGTTATTATATTGGTGTGATTGTTTGTGCAGTCACGTGATGCGGGCTTTTAAAGCCCGCATATCTATTTTATGGGGTTATCATGTTGAAACGTAGAGATGTACTCGCCGCAATGGTGGTTGTCTGTTTTGGCGCTTTGTTGCTACTGGCAAGTGCGGCAACAGCCGAGGAACTGAAGGTCGGCGTCATGAATGTTCAGGAAATTCTGGTCAAATCAACGTCAGGAAAAGCCGCAAAGGTGAAATTTGATGATAAAATGAAGGAACTTCAAGGCCGTTTCAAGGCCGAGGAAGAAGAACTCATCGGCATGCAGAAGGATATCGAGAAAAAGAGCTCTGCCTGGAGTGAGGAAACCAAACAGGAAAAAATTCTTGAGTTTCAGAAGAAACGAAGAGACTTAAAGGCTAAAACAGAAGATGCACGATTTGAGCTCAAAGGTCTACAGGATAAAGAACTTGCACCGATCCTCAAAGCCCTTGAAAAGGTGGTCGTCACTTATGGTGAGGCGAATGGTTTCACGATGATTCTCGATTCACAAAACGGAGTTATCTTCTTCAATGAATCTGTCAATATAACTGATAAAATCATTGTTGAACTTGATGCTGCGATGGCCAAATAAGATCGTCTTATTCTTGCCGATAGCTCTGCTGTCTTGAAAACGGTGCATGGGAGACCTGTGCACCGTTTTTTTATATAGAACCGATTAGCCCCAATATTTCACGAGTCGATACGGCCTGCTCGTCAAGGAGACTTGGGAGAGGCTATATACTTAATATGCCTCCCCCATAAGCGACGCTGGATAGCAGGCCGTATCGACTCGCCCGAAGGGTGGGAAGTCATTCAAAGTTGTTTTTTCATGAAATATTGCGGTGAGATGGTTTTTCTTATAACCTCTGCAAGGAAATTGTATGGCGCTAAAAAGTATGACCGGCTATGGTCGTGGGGAATCAGTCTCCAAAAACAGAGTATGGGCCGTCGAGATAAAATGTGTCAACAACCGTTATCTCGACGCTAAAATTAAATTGCCCCGGGATTATGGTGCATTAGAAGAGCCTATCAGGAAGAAAATAGGGGAATATCATCGCAGAGGCAGGGTTGATATGACATTAACGGTTACCGGGGATGTCTCTGATCTGGTCAAAGTACGCCTTGATACCAATCTCGCCCTCGAGTACAAAAAGGCGCTTGAGCATCTTTCAGGCCGACTTGATCTTGATTGTTCTTTAAATGCTCAGATGATTGCCACGCTTCCAGATGTTTTGGTCAGAGAGCAGCTACCGGAGGATGTTGAGCTGATCGGACCTGTCGTTGAGCTCGCCGTTGAGAAAGCCCTCGTGAGTTGTAATGATATGCGAGAACGCGAGGCAGCGGCTCTTGTTGATGATTTACGTAATCGTTTAGCATTCTTTTCCATCACTCTTGCTGAGATTGAAGTAGACATCCCGATCATTCTGATTCAACGCCAAGAGCTCTTAACAGAGCGCCTTGAGAAACTGCTTGGAACGGTAAATCTTGATCCCATGCGGCTCGCTCAGGAGGTTGCTATTCTGGCCGACAAAACTGATGTCACTGAGGAAATGGTGCGTTTGAAAAGCCATATCAGCCAGTTTGAGTCATTGCTTGATTCATCCGATCAGGTTGGGCGAAAACTTGATTTCTTGATCCAGGAATTCTTAAGGGAAGTGAACACACTTGCCTCAAAGATCTCTGATGGCCCAATTGCCCACAAAACGGTTGAGTTGAAAAGTGAGCTAGAAAAAATGAGAGAACAGGTACAAAATATCGAATAATCTGCAGGCAAATTACTAAGGACACCAAGAGGTACCACAGGCATGCAGCTACTGAATATTGGTTTTGGGAATACAGTCATGGTCGATCGGGTCATTGCCGTAATCAATACCGGTTCGTCCCCTGCTCGCAAGTTAAAAGAGCTTGCCAAAAATGGTGAGCGTCTGATTGACGTTACCGAGGGCCGGCGAACGCGCTCAATTATTATTATGGATTCCAACCATATCATTCTCTCCTCAGTTCAGCCCGACACGATATCGCAGCGTATTCTGGCTATGCAGACAGGTGTTCATTTGTCTGAATATAAGGATTTACATAAATTGGAGCTCGGTCAGGAATGATCGCAGGTGGTAAACTCTTCATCGTCTCGGCTCCATCTGGAACGGGGAAAACAACGATTCTGAAAGAAGTTGTCTCCCAAGTCAGGAAACTGGCATTTTCGGTCTCTCACACTACGCGGTCTCCAAGGCACATTGAGAGAGAGGGTCATGATTACTACTTTGTCAATAAAGAGCAATTTGAAGAGATAATCGGTACTGGAGGGTTTCTTGAGTGGGCAGAAGTCCATGGCAATTATTACGGTACCGCTCTGGCGCCTCTTAAAAAACAATTGGCGGAGGGTAATGATGTCATTCTTGATATCGATGTGCAGGGTGCTGAAATTGTGCGCCGGTCATGTCTGCTTCCAAACGTTGACATATTCATCACCCCTCCTGATTTGCATGAGCTTGAAAAGCGATTGCGCGGAAGAGGGACTGAGGTGCAGAAAGAAATTTTGCGGCGCCTTGAAAATGCCCGAACAGAAATGCGCCAATGCGACCACTATGAATACTTGATTGTCAATGATCAGGTTGACAGCGCAGTGAAAATGCTCACCTCAATTCTATACGCTGAACGTTCCCGTGAACGCCGAACGCTTCATGGAGACGCTGCGGAGCAACCATAGGTAATGTGTGAAACAGCCTAAAAAAAACAGTTCTGCACGCCAGGAACACAGAATTCGTTTCAGTGATGATCTTATATGGGGAATACATCCAGTATTGCAGGCGTTGCAATCTGGTCCTACCCGAATCACTGAAGTCGTTCTGCAGAAAAGTAAGCGTGGTCCTGTATGGGACGAGATCATTGATAGTGCTCGCCGCGCCGACATTAAGTGTCTTTTTGTTGAAAGTATAAAAATGAGTGGCAATGACGGAGCGCAGATCAAGCACCAGGGAGTTGTTGCCAGAGGGGCTGCAGTGGGACTGGTTTCGCTCGATGAGATGCTGTCGAAATTTT
>JABDPQ010000018.1 GCA_013042695.1 Desulfobacterales bacterium
TCTGCGGTGATCTGTTCCGGGCTTTGACTGATGCCGACAATTATCCCGTCGTTTGGTTCTTCCATTGAATTTACCTGGCTGGCCAGTAAATCATCGTTCATATATTGGTGATCTCTGCCCTTAAGCCGTTGCTGAAGAAGGCTGAAAGAACCTTTGAGATAGACCGACAGTACCCGTTTTTGATCGATGCCAAGGATATCACGATATGATTGTTTTAGGGCTGAACAGGCCAGGATGAGATCCTTATCTTGTCTGCCATGATTAATGATGCGCTTTTGCAGAATAGTCAGCCAACCGAATCGGTCTTCATCGTCAAGCGGTATGCCTGCTCTCATTTTTTCAACGTTTGCAGGAGGATGAAAGTCATCCGCATCCTCAAAATGATAACCAAGCTTCTGAGCGAGTAATATGCCGATGGTAGATTTGCCGCAACCCATCGGGCCGATAATGACAATAACCACGAAATCAACCTCCTTCAGGATCAATAGTAAAATATGCAACGGCATTATGATAGCAGATGTCCTGTATCGTATTACCTACCAAATCATAATCTGCAGGGAGTTCTCCATTTTCAATATCGTTACCGAACAGGTTGCAGAGCACCCGCCGGAAGTATTCATGACGCGGATATGACAAAAAGCTGCGGGAGTCAGTGAGCATGCCAACAAAACAGGATAATAGCCCCATGTTGGACAAAACGTTCATCTGTTGTTCCATACCGTCTTTTTGGTCGTTGTACCACCAACCCGAGCCGAACTGCATTTTGCCAGGAATACTACCGTCCTGGAAATTGCCGATCATGGTGGCGAGCATTTCGTTATCATTGGGATTGACGTTGTAGAGGATGGTTTTGGTTAATTTTCCCTGTGATTCAAGTCGGTCAAGGAATCGTGCCAAAGCCTTGCCCATACTGAAGTCGCCAATTGAATCATAACCGGTGTCAGGCCCAAGGCGCTTGAAGGCCCGGGAATTGGTATTTCTCAGGGCACCAAAATGAAATTGCTGGGTCCAGCCTCTTTCATGATCCATTACGGCACACTCATAAAGCATGGCCGATTTAAATGCAGCTATTTCATCCGGGCTGAGTTTTCTTCTTGTTCGTGCCTTAACGAAGATTTTTGCAACTTCATCATTGGTGTAGTCATCGGCATAAGGCTGTTCAAGACCATGGTCGGAAAGCCGGCAGCCCATGTGGTGAAAATAGCTGTGACGGTCTTTAAGACTGTCGAGAAGCTGATCATATGTGGCAATATCTATATCTGTTATGATGCTCAGCTTGTCAACCCAGGAGTTAAACAGACTCAGATCTTCTAGTGCCATCGCCTTGTCGGGTCGAAAGGCTGGCAGCACCTTGACTGTAAATGTATGATCATCTTTGATTTGTTGGTGAAACGCAAGGTCGTCCAGGGGGTCATCAGTGGTGCAGACAACTTTGACATTCATCTGCTTAAGCAATCCCCTCGTAGAGAAATCATCTCCTTGAAGCAGCGCTTCGCAGGTTGCATATATTTCATCGGCAGTGTCAGGGTTGAGAAGTTTATCTGTGATACCAAAAGGCTTTTTCAGCTCAAGATGGGTCCAGTGATAGAGAGGATTGCGAATGGTCTTTGGAACCGTTTTGGCCCAGGCCTGAAACTTCTCCTCATCTGACGCTGAACCGGTGATATATCGCTCGTCGATGCCATTTGTCCGCATTGCCCGCCATTTATAATGATCGCCGTTTAACCATATCCGAGTAAGATTGGCGAATTTTTTATTACCAGCGATTTCCTCTACAGGTAGGTGGCAGTGGTAATCAAAGATGGGCATCGAGCTGGCATAATCATGATAGAGTTTTTGCGCACTTTTTGTTTGAAGCAGAAAATCTTCTGATAAAAATGGTTTCATGGCGTACTCCCGGCCGATGCCATTATTTTTTGAAACGATGAAGGATTTCTCCAGCTTTTTCGACATACAAAATGGATTCCTCCTCACGATCACGATAATTCTTAGGATTCACTGTGCTTGTCCGGTGTCAATACGAGAACACCTTTCCCTTTAACCAGGGATGCTAAGATCCATGGCGAAATAATCTCTTTAATCTGGTCATAACTCAGAACGGTGTCGGCTGATCCGATTCCGTATATCGTTCACTTCCTCATCTAGCTGGATGGTACAGCCTTTTGGCTGTGGCTTATTCTGTAACGATCTACTTGCATTATTTTAGTGGGAAAGGACTAAGATTCTTAACTGCGTAAAAGGTATGAACGAAGTAATAAAAAAGCGAACAATGAATGTCAAGAAACAGATAGATTATCGAAATAATTGTATCTTGCGGCAGGACCCACCGTCCATACCAGAATACTTTTTATATAAGTCAAGAAAGGCTTTACCTGTTTGTCCGCGGCATTGAGATCAGTGATTGAAAGCGCATTGATGTTGAAAAAAATAGCATTTCAGGTAAGGGTGTGCTGAGACGGAGCTTCTGCCTGGATGCATGAGGCAATGGAGCCCTGCGTATTCAATTTTTTATGCACACAATATCGGAGAGAGTCAATGGGCCTTATCAAGCAGGCAGAAGCAGTAAAAGAATCAGTGGGAGCGGGCCGCGAGAGATATCTCGGAAACACCAAAAATCTGATGCTGGTTGTTATCGATTTTGAGGATGGACCTACATCTGAACCCGATCCACCGCATTCGCATCCGCACGAACAGATGTCGTATGTAGCAGCGGGCGAGATTATCGTACACATCGGCGCAGAGCAGTCACAGCTTGGACCAGGTGATATGTTTAGCGTTCCCCCTGATGTTCCTCACACGGTACAGCTTTTGACCAAGCATGTTCGCCTGGTCGATGCCTTTACGCCAATACGGGATGAATTTCTGAGCTGAATCAGACAAGAAGCTCACCAAGCCAATCTCAATAAATCTATTGGAGGACCATATGGAAGTCAGGCACCCCGTGCATCCGGAACATATGCAATTATTTGATACAGAAGACTTACGAGAGCATTTTCTTGTTGCTGATCTTTTTGTTCCCGATAAACCAAAGCTTATGTATTCTTTTTATGATCGTTTAGTTGTTGGCGGTATATGCCCCTTTTCGCCGGTGCTTCTCGATATTAACCCGTCAGTTATTGGTGCATCATTTCTTTGTGAGCGCCGGGAACTCGGGTTGATCAATGTTGGAGAAAGCGGCACGGTGATTGCCGATGGCGTGGATTTCAATCTGGAAAAGGGAGAAGGGCTCTATATCGGTAAGGGAACGAGGGCGCTTGAGTTCCATTCAAAATTTCAAGAAAGCCCGGCTCGTTTTTATCTCAACAGTGCCCCGGCTCATACACCGCTGCCCGCTGCGAAAATAACTGCGCAAGAGGCAGAAGCCGTAACCCTCGGCGAGTCCATTACAAGCAATAAACGGACAATACGCAAGTATATTCATCCGGAGGGAGCAAAAAGCTGTCAGTTGGTTATGGGGGTTACCACGCTCGAGCCCGGTTCCGTCTGGAACACGATGCCGGTGCATACTCACCAACGCCGAATGGAAGCATACTTCTACTTCAACATGAACGAGGATGATCTCGTTTTTCATTTGATGGGCGAGCCTTCGGAGACGAGACATTTAGCGGTGCGCAATGAACAGGCAGTTTTGTCACCGAGCTGGTCAATTCATTCCGGCGTCGGTACGACAAGCTATTCATTTATCTGGGGAATGGCAGGCGAGAATCAGGATTTTGGTGATATGGACCATGTACCGATGAGCCGTCTTCGTTAATATAAAGGATTCTCGGATAAAAAAGCTACTTTTGCATGTTGAGATAGTATCGAAATTGGATTGGGACCTAACGATTACAGAGTGGAGGGCGCTATGATACGTGACGCTTTTAACTTACAAGGCAAGGTTGCTGTTGTCACCGGTTGTGCGACAGGTCTTGGTCAGGGAATGTCTCTTGGTCTGGCAGAGGCAGGAGCTTTGATTGCTGGTGTGTATAACAAGAGCACGCCGACATGTGGTGACGAAATTACTTCTCTTGGTAGCAGGTTTGTCGGTATTAAAGCCGATTTAGCCGATCTTGCGCAAATCGAAAAAGTTGTCGAGGCCACGGTCGAAGCCTATGGCAGGGTGGATATTTTAATTAATAATGCCGGCATTATTCGCAGGCAGCCGGCGCTTGAGTTCACCCGGAAGAATTGGGATGATGTGCTTGACATCAATTTGCGAGCCCTTTTCTTTCTCTGCCAGGCGGCAGCAAAAAGATTTGTTTTACAGAAGAGCGGCGGGAAAATTATCAATATTGCCTCAATGCTGTCTTTTCAGGGAGGTATTCTGGTCCCGTCCTACACTGCGAGTAAAAGTGGTGTTATGGGACTGACTCGTGAGCTGGCCTGCGAGTGGGCTTCTGAAAATATTAACGTCAATGGCATCGCACCCGGCTATATGGCCACAGAAAATACCCGCGCCTTGCAGGAAGATCCGGTACGAAGCAAAGATATCCTCAAACGAATCCCTGCCAATCGCTGGGGGCAGCCGGATGATCTCAGGGGCGCAGTGGTTTTTCTGGCATCGTCAGCCTCAGATTACATTAACGGTCATACCCTTGCCGTAGATGGCGGCTGGCTCTGCCGGTAATTACTCAGTGACCAGATTCAATTATCACGAATTTTGTGAGCTAAACCAATTAGATTGATTAGGCGGAAAACCCACCATCGACAGGGACATTGATGGCGGTGACGAATTTTGAGGCGTCTGACAGAAACACAGCGAATAGAAGAAGAGCGGATTTCAGCCGTTTGACATTGGTTAAAAGGTTGAGGCTGCAGGTTTTCATGTATTGATGGGGGACATCCTTATTACTGAAAGAAAAAACACTTGAGCCCGCGTTTTAATGAAACGGTAAAGATACTATTTGAAGAGAAAATTTTTGCCTTTGATCGCGGATATGAAAGATACCCATAATAAAGGACTAATTCTCAGAAAATAAAAGGAACGCGAGGTGAATATGTAATGAAAAAAAATTGTTGGGTGCCATCCTTTGAAATGTTTGAGTAATCCTGTGAGGTCTTGAGACCATTTTGATTGTATTAAACTCGTTGTTTCCTATCTTCGTTTTGATCAGCATGGGGAGCCTGCTCAGAAAGGCCGGGCTGACTGAAGAGACCTATCTGAAGACCTCTGACAAGTTAGTCTATTACATTTTTTTCCCGATTTTGCTGTTTTGGAAAATTGGCGGTTCGTCACATCAAGATGCCATCGAGTGGCCATTTATTCTCGCAGCCCTTCTGGCGCTTGGACTGATGTTCATGATCAGCACGTTGGTCATCAGGTTTGGTCCGGTATCCTCTTTTGAGGCAGGATCCTTTTCACAGAGCTGTTATCGTTTCAATACCTATATTGGTGTTGCAGTTGTATTAAACAGTCTGGGAGAGGAAGGCATAGCCCTCTTTGGAATTTTGATCGCCATTGCCATTCCGCTGATAAATGTTTTTGCTGTTGCAACGCTCATCTGGTTTTCAGATGGCAGTTCAGCTTTAAGAAAACGGTTTCTTCTCGTTGCTAAAGCAGTGGTGGCAAATCCTTTGATTATCGGCTGTTTGCTGGGTCTGATTTATGGCCGCTTGTTTAGCTCGTTTCCCGTTTTTATCGATAATTCACTGCAGCTGATATCGATGGTAACGCTTCCTCTTGCACTCGTCTCAATCGGCGGTTCTTTGTCGTTTCGTGGGCTTAAGAAGCATCTGAGTCTGTCTTTTATGGCGGCATCGCTCAAGCTGCTGGTCCTGCCTGTGAGCGGCTATATGATGTTTCAACTCTTTGAGGTCTCGGGTATTTCCTTTAAAGTCGGCATGATCTTTTTTTGTCTCCCCGCTTCTACGGCGATTTACGTGTTATCATCACAGTTGAACAGTGATACGGAACTTGCCTCCGCGGCAATTCTAGTATCAACGCTACTCTCGTTTATATCTCTTTCTGTAGCATTGCTTTTGTAACCAAGCAGATGTCAAACAGACGTCAAACAGACACTAGGAACTGCAGGAAAGCATCGAGCAGCCTGGCCGGTTTCGAGCCCATTCAGGTCGTTTTTCCGAGAAGCGCTCTTTATCTGGCTGGTCGTCATATGGGTTTCGAAAGACTTCAAGGAGTTCAGCAACCATGGAAAAGTCTCCCTGCTCAACCTTGTCGATTGCAAGCTGAGCGAGATAGTTTCGAAACACATACTTTGGGTTTGTCTTATTCATCAACCTGCGCCGCTGTATATCATCCAATGGGTCTTTACGGAGTCTTGTAATATAGTTATCAAGCCAGGTCTCAAGGCGTGTACGGTACTCTGTTGTCAGCTCCTCGGGTTTGTAATAGGCCTCAGTGAAAATCGCTGTCGAATGAGCTGTCTGCTCAGCAGTTTTTGCCACATTGGCCAGTTGGCGAAAGAAGATGGTCATGTCTGTCTCGGTTTTGGTGAGAAGGCCCAGTATCTCATTGATGAGATGGTCATCAGTCGGGTGTAATTCCTGCAGGCCGAGTTTGGCTGCCATGGTATTTTTCCATTCTTTCTGGAAGGTCTGTCTGTAAACATCAAGCGCTTCCTGAAGCGGAGCCACTTCACCAATGAGCGGAAAGAGTGCATTGGCCAGTTGGGTGAGATTCCACTGTGCCATGTGCGGCTGGTTTGCATAGCAATAGCGGCGGCCGTGAGCATCAGTGGTATTCGGAGTCCAGCCCGGGTCGTAGCCTTCAAGCCAACCATAAGGCCCATAGTCAATGGTTAACCCCAGAATCGACATATTGTCAGTGTTCATCACACCATGGACAAATCCAACTCTCATCCAGTGACTGATGAGTATGGCTGTCTTGTCGCACACTTCAGCAAACCAGGTAAGGATATTGGTCCGATTTGGGTCATGCTTTAGATGCGGGAAATCAGTTCGAATCGTATAGCGGACCAGCTCTTTCAATACCTCAGTCTCACCCCGCGCCGTAAATATTTCGAAATTTCCGAAGCGAATGAAAGATGGTGACATGCGGCAGACGACAGCACCTGGTTCTAATTTCGGGTTGCCGTCATAGAACATGTCCCGGAGTACCTGCTCTCCAGTTAAGACAAGGCTGAGAGCCCGGGTTGTAGGAATGCCAAGATGATACATGGCCTCGCTGCAGATAAACTCCCGCAGCGAAGAGCGCAGCACGGCAAGACCATCGGCGGTGCGAGAATAGGGTGTCTCTCCCGCCCCTTTTAGTTGCAGTATCCATCGTTTTGCTGAGTTGTTGATTACCTCTCCAAGGTTGATAGCCCGGCCA
>JABDPQ010000022.1 GCA_013042695.1 Desulfobacterales bacterium
CGGGTCGTGAGCCATAAAAGGGAACGTCTTGGATAAAAAAGTTGGTAAAACGACCAGTGATTGACGGTTTATTTATCAGCTGCTGCCGCGGGACAACCAGAACATGCCGTTGAGGGAGCAGGACAAGTCGGTGCAGCCGGTTTACTTTCCGGTGCAGCCGGTTTACTCTCGCCATTGCTTTTTGGTTTGGAATTATTGGAAGCATAACCGTCGGCATACCAGCCGCCGCCTTTTAGCTGGAAAGAACTCATCGACATCAATTTTTTTACTGATCCTTTACAGTCAGGGCAAGAGGCCAGCGGTGAATCCGCCATTCTCTGATGAACTTCAAAAACCTTTTGACATCCCTTACATTCATATTCATACACAGGCATTGATCTACTCCATTGCAACAATGCATGAACCATTATCATTGTAGACTCTAAGGTTCATGACGATTTAACGTGATTGCTCATACCGGAGGCTAATGTAATTCCCCTGCAAGATTATGTCAATATGTCGCTTGCAAGGTTTTAGATTTGGTTATTTTTTATATAATAACAATATTTTATTGCCACTTTCATCTATTTTTTAGAAGCAATTATAAGAGAATATTGTTTTTTTATTGATAAACTTGCTTTTTATAATAACAACGTTTAGATTTTACATTTAGATGCAGTAAATATAAGACAATCTTTTATCAAGGAGATAAACATGGCTAAGACTCTGGTTGAAATGGCGGCTGAAATCATACAGGCACAAGGCACAACTAAAGATATGTCAATTGAAGAAATGCAGTCGGCACTGCACAAAACCTTTGAAACCTTGCAAACATTACAAAAACTCGAGTCTGGTCAGGAAGTTGGTGAAACAGAAACTGCAGCACCTCAAATAGTTCCTCAAAAATCAATTTTAAAAAACAAAATCATTTGTCTTGAATGTGGTGAAGAATTCAAAATGCTTTCACCAAAACACCTTCGTTCTCATGATTTAACAGGACGAGAGTATAGAGTTAAGTATGGTTTTTCACTGCGTCAGCCACTTTGTGCCAAAGCACTTTCAGAAAAACGCAAGAAATCTGGTAAAGAAAGAGGTATTCCTGAGGCATTGAAAAAAGCAATTGCCGAAAGAAAAAAAGCCTCAACTGCAACAAAACGTCAAACAACGAGAAGAAAAACTGTTAAGAAGTAAACAGTAACATTTCTGTATGCGATCATTCAGGGAATGTAATCCTCCTCTCTTTTAACGTTCATGATTGGCATCTTTGACTCAGGTATCAGTGGACTGCTGCTGCTAGAAAAACTCGAGAGCCTGCTGCCGGGTTGTCCTTTCATTTATTACGGTGACTCTGCGTATGCTCCTTACGGAGCAAAGCCACCCGAGGTGATCAGTGAGAGAAGTCGAGCAGGGTGTAATTTTCTTATCAACCGCGGGGCAGAGATTATTGTCCTTGCATGCCATACAACCAGTGCAGTTATCGGGCAGACTATGCACCGTCATCTGTCTGTTCCTGTCATTGAGATGATCCAACCAGTGGTGAAAGAAGCGATAGCGGCATCTGATGGAAAGCGATTTGGGGTTATTGGCACAAAAACGACCATAGAAAGCGGTGCTTATCAGACAGCGCTCAAAGGTCTTGATGACAGCTGTGTTGTCCATGCAAAAGCGTGCCCACTGCTGGTACCCCTGATTGAAGAAGGGTGGCGCAACAAACGTGAAACAAAAATGATCTTGAGACGTTATCTTCGCCCACTTAAGCTCATGCAGGTTGATACCTTACTACCTGCCTGCAATCACTATCAGCTGATCTACTCACTGATCAGGCCAAGAATAGGGAAAAAAGTTCATCTCATCGATCCTCTTGCCACTCTGGCTGCTGAAATAAGCTCACTCGCTTTTCCACAAAATTTTGCAGTTTCTGAATCTGTTGGAAGGCAACGGCATCGATGTTTTGTCACAAGCCGAACAGAGTATCTTGAAAAATCTGCAAACTACTATTTTAACCAGCCATTAAAACTCACCCAGGTATGAAAAAAACAATCGTCCCTATCTTTTGCTGTTTTATTTTCTTCTCGGTTTTCATCGTCAAAGCTTCGGATGCATACGGCAGCAGTGTTTTTCAACTTAACCAAAGCCCAGCTCAGCTTGCCACCAGGCTCCAGGAAAACTACCAAAAGATCAGCAGTCTCAGTTTTTCGTTCAATCAAAAAACGAGTGGTCAAATGAGCGGCAGACAAAAGACAGGAAAAGGCAACGGAATCTTGGCAAAAACAAGTGAGGGCCCCAGGGTGCGCTGGAACTACACGACCCCTGATCGTCAGGTACTCATCAGTGATGGTCAAACCATAGCAATGTATTTTGAGAAGCTTAATCAAATGATCATCACACCCGTCGATACGGCGCAACTCGATTTTCTTTTTTCTTTATTTAGTGGAGAAGATCCTCTTGTGGACATGTTCATGCTCTTGCCTCCGCAGGATCATGGATCCGCAGAAATTATCGAGTCAGACCATTCCCTGGACACATTACAGCTGGTTCCAAAGCAACCCGAATCTCAAATTAAGCAAATTAAACTGTGGATTAACGAAGCAACCATTATAAGGCGTATCGAACTGATTGACTTCTTTGATACGAGAACCATATTAAATTTTAGTAGTATTGTTGTAAATCCACTCGATGGAAAGGATGCTGCTGCTGTCGAGACAATTTTTTCTTTTACCCCTCCTGATGGAACGGAAATAATCAAACAATAGAGCCTTTTGCAAAATGATGATTTTCGTTCAAAGTCAAACCATGCAAAAAATTTTTGCCACAGGCATATAATTGATATTCCGAGGATAAAAATTTAAGCATAACCTAGAGATTGAAAGAAAATGGCGTTTTGCAAGTGGCTCAATAGAAAATGTGGGATTGTGGATTGCTGTCATGTTTACCAGGCACCATGAAGCAGACAGTATGTTGCCCAGACCCGCTGCCAGATCCATCAACTGACTTAAACAGGATAAACAGAAATGACAACAGACAATGACAACTTTGAAGCCCTTCTGAAAGCAAGTGAAGCCATTCCTGCCAAAAAACTGTCCCCAGGGCAGAAAACTGCAGCAACAATAGTGGGTATTGATGGGGAAACCATCTTTCTTGATGTTGGATTAAAAAGTGAAGGGGTGATCAACAGTTCAGAATTCATTGATGAAGAAGGAGAACTGAGCGTCACGATCGGTGACACGATCGAAGTCTATCTGCTTAAATCAACCGGGTCTGAGCAATTATTCACCGTAAAAATCGGCTCCGGAGCAAGCAGTGCTCACCTTGAGGAGGCCTGGAGGGGCGGTGTTCCTGTTGAAGGTTATGTAAAAGCTGAGATCAAAGGCGGCTTCGAGGTAACGATGTCAGGTAATGTTCGAGCGTTCTGCCCATACTCCCAGATGGGACTGCGGCGCGTTGAAAACCCGGTGGAAGAATATGTCGATACACGCATGACGTTCATCATTTCACGCTATGATGAAAATGGCAGAAACATTGTTCTCTCCGCCCGGGCCTACCAGGAGGAAGAGAGACGCCAGAAAAGAGAACTGCTCCAGGAGACACTTGCAGAAGGCCAGACCGTCGAGGGCGTGGTCTCCTCTATTCGTCCATTTGGGCTTTTTGTCGATCTTGGCGGTGTCGATGGTCTGGTACCTATTTCCGAAGTCGGCTGGAGCCGGGTCGAGAACCTGGAAGACAGCTTTCATACAGGCCAGCAGGTGCGTACGGTCATTAAGGGACTTGATTGGGAAAAGGATCGAATCAGCCTCAGTATTAAAGAAACGATGGAAGATCCATGGGAAAAAACCGTGGCCTCTCTTTCGGAGGGTAAAAGTCTGATTGGCACGATAAGCAGGCTGGCATCATTTGGTGCTTTTGTTGCGCTTGCCCCCGGGGTTGACGGTTTAATACATATCTCTAAACTGGGCCAGGGACGCAGGCTCAATCACCCCCGTGAAGTTGTCGAGGCCGGACAGGATATTGAAATTGTCATCGAGTCAATTGATCTTGAGAGCAGAAAAATTTCGCTTACTCCGTCAGATTATACCAGCCCGGAAGAAAAAAAAGAAAAAGAACATCAGGAATTTAAATCATATCTTACGAGTGACAAAAAGAAAAAGCAAAGCGCTCAACTGGGAAGTCTCGGGGAACTGCTTAAAGCCAAACTTGAGGAAAAGAATCGCTAACATGTAAACATTAGTCATGGTGCAGGGTTGCCAGTTTCTGGCGATGCATTTCAAACATGATAATGGCACCCGCAACAGAACTATTGAGTGAGTCCAATTCTCCAGCCATCGGAATAGAAATCAGCACATCGCAGGTGCGACGGACGAGCGGTCGAATGCCGCTGCCCTCATTGCCAATGACAATGCAGGCGGGTAGGTTGAAATCTGTTTCGTAGATTGATTGGGCATGGCGCTCTTTTACTGCACCAAACACCCAGGCACCTGCTTCCTTGCATGCCTGCAGGGCATGAGTCAGGTTAGTCACCTGGCAGATATCAACAAGCGATAAGGCACCTGCCGCACCCTTTGCAGCAGTTCCACCTAAAGGAGCTGAGCGCTCTCTGGTGATGAGCACGAATTCCACACCGGCAGCATGGGCGGTTCGGATCAATGCACCCAAGTTATGCGGGTCTTGAAGAGAATCACAGACAATTATTCTCGGTTTCTGGCCCTGCTGAATGCGCCCGGAAAATTTCGACAGCATCTCATCGAGCGAAACCAGTCCCACTGCAGCCCCTCTGGCAACAACTCCCTGGTGCTTGATCTGCGCTCCGTCATTGCCACTCATTTTTATACTTTCAACAAAAAGACACTT
>JABDPQ010000038.1 GCA_013042695.1 Desulfobacterales bacterium
AACCACCGGTGCGCACCTTGAAAGGCAAGACCGTCATTCACGCACCGATTCTGCTGATGTCCGATGCCCAGATCAATGCGTTCATCGCTTCACTGGGAACCGAGCCGGTCATTGCGTTATGCAATTCAAAAGTCAGTTGCTTTTCGACACGGATTTTTCGCTACCGTCTTGAACAACACGGTCTGAAGCTCTCCGGATTACTCCGGGCGAAATAATCCGAGAACCACAATCCGTCATTCTGACAATACCGTTCGCAATGTTCTGGTGATAGTGAAAACGTGTCCAGAGATCGGTAAATGCAAGGATATCTGCACCCTTGAATACACAGTCAGATACTGGACCAGCCCCGGTCTAGCGGACACCTCCAGAAACGATTAAAAAACTCTAATATTACCCGCAGATAAAGGCTGGCCACCCACTCAAAGCAGGAATTAGAACACTGCGTTGATTTTCAAGTACGCAAGTTATATGTTATCTCCTAAACAGCCAATAACTGGACAAGTGTTCCTTGCTTGTCCATTCAATAACAATACAACAAAAACCTGTAATTCTGTTTTTGCTAAGAGATGTCACCAATATTGGGAATATGTAATGGGACAATAACAGGAAAATATTCCTATACACAGATGTCAGGCGCTCGCAAAGCAAAACTATTGTACTGAAGAAGGTAGTGAATATGATTAAAGTTGGCGATAGGGTCAAGGTGCGGATAGCTCATCTATATTATGCAAACCAGAACGTGAGAATTTACGACAGTGTTTCAACTGTTTCTGGAACGTCAGCTCCACAAGGGGCAGCAGGAGATATTATGGATGTTCAAGGCGATGAGGTTAAAGTCCATCTTTATTGGAATCCGTCAAACATAGCTGGCAACGGAAATGATGTGGTGATTTGGGTAAAAAAAGTTATCTTTGGCAATAGCTTTGATTATATTTAATATCCAGGAATTATTTGGGGTCAGAGTAAAAATTCATGTATTCATGATCGTCCAATTTGCCCGGGCCGCTTCAAAATACACGAAACCGGCCGATGCACGGTCGAGATTGATCGGGGATCATTGATATGGGTACTCAGGGAACAAGCAGGGGAAGATAAATGAGCCCACTATACGCACGATACAATGGTGCCATGCTCGGGTATTTTCTATCTGGCGCAATGGCGCAGTATGCCAGGCGTCATTACCCAGTGCTTCAGCAGCGTATGAACCAGTTCCTTGAAGAACTCGGCGCGCTGCCACTGCTTCCGCCGACACCCATCGACTACGCAGCTCAGGGACGGCTGATTGAGGAAGTCCTGTTTATGGTGCGCATGCAATCTGAAAAGGTCGCCGACTTCGCCTTGCTTACATGTCTCGCATTTCAGCACGTGATCCAGAGAGGCATAGACGACAAAGTCGCTACGCAGTCCAGAGAGCTGGCACTTGATTGGATGGCCACGTATAAAATTCCCTCGGAAGCACTGGACAAGTTCGCGGCGACCGTCGTACCGGAGAAAGACGGCTGGATCTCCGCAGATCAGCTGCACTCGGCCGGTCTCGTTTTTATTCGGGATCTGCTGAAACCGCTCCGAACGGCCAGGAACACCGCGTTTGTTGCAATGCCGTTTGCACAACCCTTTGATTCGTACTTCGTGAAGTTCTACACACCGCTCCTCAAGGATTTGAATTACACTACAATTCGCGCCTGGGGCGGCCTGTCTCACGAGAACTACCAGGAAATCGTGCATACGCTGATTCGAAAATCCGGCATCGTGCTCGCTGATCTGACAAGCACGAACCTCAACGTGATTCACGAGGTGGGCCTCGCCGAGGGAATGGGTAAGACGGTTTTTCTGATTGCTGCGAAGGATGAAACTATTCCGCCGTCCAATCTCGGCGACCTGGCGATCGTTACCTACGACCGCTCGAGTGAGGGATGGGAAGAGCGCGAAACTCTCGAGTGCTCGACTGTTCTGGCGCTCGCAAAGGCTGGAGCCGAGCTCGAATCATCGCGATAAAGCAATCGGGTCAGATAGGATTATCCTCATTACTGTCCAACCAGTGGCCATTATCGTGGAAGCGGGACTCAATCTGCTGAAGCCGATTCGAACAGCCGAAGGCTGGCCAGCAAAACGGAATACAGGGCGTATGGTGCAATAAACTAAATACCCATGTTCAAGCTGCTTCACAATAGTAGTAATTGAGCATACCGCCAAATTAAATGGGTCAGATTCCTTTTCTCATTCTAAATGCCACCATCTAGACACAGCAGAGACATCTGACCCATTTAATTGGCATTGGTCGCATACTAAAACGCACTTATAGGACATCTGTGGGATGCCTGATAGAAAAAACAAAGGGAACAAAGAGCAACACCGCATGCAGCGATATTCAACCCCCCCAACGAAAAAGACCCTCCGACTAAAAGCCCGAGGGTCCATGTGTGATATCCGCCTAAGCGTCTGACTTCATTGGGAATTTGGTAGCGGGGGCTCGCTACCCGCTTTATTTACCAAATACTATATTTATAGACCTCACCTGAATCGTTTAATTTCTGATATTCCATGCCAAACATTACCCGCTGGATCTTCCAGACCCGATCGAGGCCATTAAGTTCGAGATGGAACGCAAAGGTCTGACTGTCAAAGATCTCGAGCCGATGATAGGCAAGAGTAATCGCGTCTATGAGA
>JABDPQ010000039.1 GCA_013042695.1 Desulfobacterales bacterium
CCTGCCGGTAGCATCAGGTCCTTGATGTGAGTTGGATCATATTCCGGCCATGCAAAGGAAGGTAGTCCTTTCGGCACATCACCGACGACGAGCCCGCCTCGTGCCTCGTAGCCAACCAGCCAGGAAATAATGGTCGTGATAACTACAGTAAGCAGAATCCCCGGTAATTTGGGGACATAGCGCTTGAACGAAACGAGTAGTACGATCGCGAAAATACCCATGAAAAGCGTTGTTCCATGTGTCTCCTCTGGTATAACAGCAGCAAGGTTCCAAAGCGTATCATGCAGGTAATGACCGATTTCTACCTCTATGCCAAATAATTTCCCGAGCTGCGTACTGGCGATGACAAGGGCAGCAGCATTGGTGAAACCGATAACGACCGAGTGTGACAGGAAATCGACCATGATGCCCAGTCTGAGAAAGCCCAATATCAATTGGATCATACCGGCTATCAGAGCCAGAAGAGCAGCATACATGATGAATTGTTCTACATTTAGCCCCAATGGTGCCAACGCAGATGCGGTCATCAGGGAAATAACCGCAACCGGTCCGTTCTGCAATTGTTTTGATGATCCGAAAATTGCCGCGACAATGGGCACCATAAAAGATGCATAGAGCCCGTAGTGGGGGGGTAATCCCGCCAGCTGGGCATATGCCATGGCCTGGGGGATAAGCACAAGGGCAACGGTTGTCCCGGCGATAATATCTGCCCTGACTATTGCGGGGTCTTTCAGCTCCCCAATCCAGGCAAGGAACGGAATAAAACGCAACTTCGCTTCGCCGAGAGTTTCAGATAGGATTTTTCTCATATTTCATACTGTGCAATCAGGTTGTCATGCTGACAATGTATTGCTCCCAAGGGTTCATCTGACAAAACACTTTGACAATCCTACAGGATTACCAAAGAAATATGAAGAACAAGAGACAATATAGTTGAGATTTTCTGATCTATCGTTGGGTGAAATCAACTTACAACACAGAAGATTCAACTCTCAGTACTGGCTGATCATTGCACTGTCAGTAAAAACTAGCTCAGCCTCGGCGGAATCAGCCATTTGTTTTTATCCTGGTGAATCTTATAGTGTGCTCAAGTAGCACCCCTGATAAACACAAAAGGAGTAAAAGAAATGATACATGCATATGCAGCATTTGAGGCAGGAGGAGAACTCCGGCCGTTTGAATATGACCCTGGAGAACTGCGTTTGAACGACGTGGAGATCAAGGTGGACTTCTGTGGCATATGCCACAGTGACCTGAGCATGGTAGACAATGAGTGGGGCATTGCCCAGTTTCCGCTGGTACCCGGGCACGAAGTGGTCGGAACGATAGTCGGCCGGGGCGACAGCGTAACTCATCTCGAAATCGGCGACAGCGTTGGCCTCGGCTGGCATGCCGGTTACTGCATGACCTGCAGCAACTGTATGCACGGCGACCATAACATGTGCGCGAATGCAGAGGGAACAATCGTTGCCCACCACGGCGGCTTTGCCGACAAGGTGAGAGCCAATGCGGCAAGTGTTGTAAAACTGCCCCAGGGACTCGACCTCGAGAGTGCAGGTCCCCTGTTTTGCGGTGGCGTCACTGTTTTTAATCCATTGATTCAGTTCGGCATCAAACCGACCGACAGCGTTGCGGTAATCGGTATCGGAGGCTTGGGACACATGGCGCTGCAGTTCCTCAACGCCTGGGGCTGCCAAGTAACCGCTTTCACATCCAATGAGGCCAAGAAACCAGAGGCTCTGGAGCTTGGTGCCCACAAGACCATAAACTCCCGTGATCCAGAAGCCCTGGAAGCTGCTGCCGGGCAATTTGACCTGGTGTTGTCAACGGTCAACGTGAAACTGGATTGGAACAAGTACCTCGAGACCCTGAAGACCAAGGGCCGCTTGCACCTGGTCGGCGCCACCCTCGAGCCGCTCGATCTGCAGATTTTCCCTATGTTGATGGGACAGCGTTCGGTATCCTCTTCACCTGTTGGAAGTCCGGCAAATATTGCCAGAATGCTCGCGTTTGCCGCACGCCACGATATCAAACCAGTTATTGAAAAATTTCGCTTCGACCAGGTTAACGACGCACTTGCCCACCTGCGCAGCGGTCAGGCCAGGTACCGAATTGTCTTGAACCATTAAAGACTGAGCTGGTGCAGGCTCGCTGCATCAGCTATAGAAGTGCTCAGACAGTGCTCAGACGTGGTCAACAGAAACATGGAACTTGTAAGGTTATCAAATTTCTTGTTATCTCGTCGATACTGAATGAGATCATGTCAGGATACCACTGGCCTGTCTGAAAGTGTGTTATCACTATTTTCAACATTATTTACAGGAAAAAATGAACGCCATGAGTAGTAAATCAGAAGCAATTCCCCAAGAAGATCGCTTTGATCTCAAGGGGTGCAAGGCAACAATGAAAGCGGTTGTGACGACTGGCAACGGTGGGTACGAAAAACTCGAATATCGTGACGTTCCGATCCCAACCCCTGCCCCAGGGGAGGTGCTTCTGCAAGTTCTTGCAGCCGGAGTAAACAATACTGAAATCAACACCCGTCTTGGATGGTACTCATCCGCTGTCAAGACAGGAACAGAAGCCCTGACAGATACAGAAAGAGAAGAAGCGAAGACAAAAGCAGACGGCGGTTGGAACAAGGCGACCCCTTTTCCATTTATTCAGGGGACTGATTGTTGCGGACGTATCGTCGCTGTTGCCCCTGGCGGAGACGAAAGCACCATTGGCTTGCGCGCACTGGTACGGTCATGTATTCGCAGTGCTGGGTGGAATTCATTGGAGAATATCTGGATGGCCTCAGATTTCGATGGAGCATTCGCACAATTCTTAAAAATAAGGGCTAATGAAGTTTATCCCGTTGACTGTGACTGGAGCGATGCCGAACTTGGCACAATACCGTGTGCCTACGGTACGGCTGAGAACATGATTTACAGGGCAAAAGTTGAAAAGGGCGAGCATGTGTTGGTCGCCGGAGCCTCAGGCGGTGTCGGGTCGGCTGCAGTACAGTTGGCAAAGCGCCGGGGAGCAGTTGTG